>JAGVPN010000001.1 GCA_020052215.1 Syntrophobacterales bacterium | reverse complement strand
CGGCCCTGGGCTCTCCGGTTAATAAGGCCATTTCCCCAAAGAACCCGCCGGGTTGAATATGCGCCACCCATTTATTCGTTCCTTCCGCGTCCCTGAGCAGGATATTGACCAGGCCCTCCTCGACGATGAAGAGCGAGTCGCCCGCCTCATCCTGAGTAACGATGAATTCCCGGGCGCCATACTTCTGTCTCTCCATCACATCCGCTATCCTGGTCAGGTATTTTTCGTCCATGACTTTAAAAAACTCAACCCCTCTGATCAGCTCGAGTTTTACCTCATCTTCCTCTCGCTTATCTTCAGTTGCCGACACCAGGCGCTGGTCGACCCGGTTATACGACAAGCCGATGCTGGCAACTTTCAGTTGTTTTAAGACGTTTTCATGCACGATTTCCGAGACCTGAACCTTTTCGGCGTAGTCGCTGACCCAAAACCAGAGACACCACAGGACTCCGCGTTGGCCGAATTTCAGAAGGATTACCTGAGGCTCCGGTTCCGGCATAATCCCCGGAGTACTTAGAAGCGCAGCCATCAAGATGCGTCTGGCCCGATCCGGGGCAACGGTGTGGCTCAAAGTAACCTGGACTTCCTCCCGGTAATGCCTTTCGGGGATGCTGTAATTGATGAACTTGGTCCTGGCCATCTCGCTGTTGGGAATAACGATGATTTGGTCGGCCTTGGTATGCAGGCGAGTCGCCCGCCAGTTAATTTCTACCACCCTGCCGACCATGGAACCGCCGGGGCGGGAGCGATTCTCAACTTCCACCCAATCACCGATATTGTAGGCTCGCTCCACGTTCAGGGCCATGCCGGAGAACACATCGGCTAGCATGGGGTTGATGGCTAAGCCGATGACGGCAGCCAAAATACTGGAGCCGGCGATCAGGCCGGAAACGGGAGCATTCAAAACAAAAGCGGAAATCGACAGGATAACGGCAAACCCGATTGCCGAGGTGACGATATCCTCTAGCAGCTTGGGAACCGGATAGCCCGAGTACTTTTCCAAACTTGGCCACAGGAGCGTCTGGATAATTCCCGAGGCTAACCATCCGAAAGCGATCCATTTGAAGATTTCGATTAAGGCGTCTATTATCCGGGGCAGTTTTTCCCAGCCGAAAACCGTAAATAATCCCAGCAGATTCGGTTTGAAATGAACCAGCAGCAGGGCGCAGAGAACCACCCCTATCTGAAAAACTAATTTTTTGGGATAATTGACTGCCATGGACGATTTCCCCTAATTATCTCGGCGATTCAACAAAGAAAGATAGTTTGCTACCTTAAGCGACATCAAAAGTGTATCATATTTATCCGCCTTTGGTCTTCCTTAACCGGCGGTAATAATAACCACCGGCGCCAGTAAAGAGGACCCCGAATTTAGCAGATAAAGCAGATGGTAATAATTATATCATTAAAAGTGCCGCGTCAGAATTTTCCCCCTGATGGATGCCGACTGAAACTGAAACCACAAGCCGCACCGATTGCCCATCGCCAAACCCGGTCATCTCTTTCGTCCTCGCTGCGCTGGGTGTAGGATGCAGCAAAGGGCCGAAGTGATTTCATGGTTTCACCACTGCAGTTCGCGAAGTAAAAAATCACTTGCCATTATCCTAATTAACTTAAAATATCCATGAGTTTTGATATGCGAGGCATATCGTCATGAGAGCTTTGAGGTAATGTTGCCGTTAGTTAGTCAACGTTTGGGAAAGCCCCTTTAACGGCTCAGCCACCCATGGCGGGCTGGTCTTGATAAAGCCGGTCAACCGTTCCTCCCGTTCTGGCAATCTCTCCTCCGCCCCTTATCTAGAGACGCAGGTTAACTGAACTCCGGAAACATGTTGCCTCCAAGCGGTTTTTAGCGGCGCCCCACGCAACTCAAGCGGTTAGCAAGCGGCGCAACTGCGGCACCAAGGCGGCGCCAACGTGGCCGCGAGCCGCACCGGTAACGGAGATTATATGAATAGCAATTGCCAAAAGTTTTTTCCGTTATGGGAAGCCTTATAATCCCCCCTGCCCCCTTTAAAAAGTGGGGGAACTACAAGGAATTGCTGGTAAAGTCCCCCTTTGAACAAGGGGGATTTAGGGGGATTTAAGAACCTCCAAGCGGAAGGAATTTATGGCAAACGCTATAAATCAACAAGATTAGGTAAATTTATCGCGCTTGTTTCGTGCGAAGCGGCATAGGGGGGCTCGCTAGCCTGCCAAAAAAGCTCGGAATTCACCCGCTAAACGGCGTGATGGGGGGCGGAATGGACTCGGAGGCCGGCGGCTCCGGCGCGGTGAAGCCGAAGTGGCGCAGGGCCGGGTTTTTCATGAGCACGAACCCGGCCACCAGCGCGGCGATGCAGGCGCCGCCGGTGATCGACGGACCCGCGCCGACGTAGTGCGCCGCGACCCCGTACAAGATGCTCCCCACCGGGGCGAAGCCCATGACGATGACCCCGAACAGGCTCATGAGGCGGCCCCGCAGTTCATCCGGCACGTGGAGTTGCAACAGGCTGTTGCCGGTGGAGAGCTGGGTCACCAGGCCGAACCCGGCCAGCGCCATAAAGCCCAGGG
>JAGVPN010000038.1 GCA_020052215.1 Syntrophobacterales bacterium | reverse complement strand
CTTTGCGTCTTTGCGAGAAATCATCATTTTAATATGCTGTTAATACCGTTCTCTTGGGGCGCACCTAGCGCCCTAAAGGGGGCGGACACGCAGGTCCGCCCCTACAGGTTGGGGTTTTTCAAAATGAAAGTGGTATAACCCACTCTCCGCCATATCCTGGAAGGAGGCATTGAATGTTTGACCATGTCCGCGGTTGGTTGATGCTCCTGATTTCGGCGATCTTGGCCTGGGGGAGCCCGGCTTTTTCACAGGCCGAGGAAGCTAAAATTGTGGTGAATGCGGCGGTCACGGTCAATGCCGTGAACCCCTTGCTGTTGGGCCAGAACCTCCTTTTTGCCGGCAATGGCATGTGGAACTCAGGGATCAACGGCATTGATCCGGCCGCCAGCCCCCTGATCAAACCCATCACTCCCACCATCGTGCGCTTCCCCGGCGGCAGCACCTCTGACCTTTATCTTTGGGAAGACGGCATCGGCTTTCACACCACCGAACCGGTAACTTCCAGTTCTACCAGCATAACTCTAAACGGCGTCCCCGATTGGCAAACGGTAAAGCAAGCCCGGCTGGTGGGCGCCCACGGCGGTCAGTTGGGAAGCCTCTTTAACTTCCTGCGCCAGGATGGCAACCAGCTGGTAGGAGTCTTCGGGGTCCAGGGCCTTCATCCTGCCGGCACCACGGTGCGTCCGGAAGCCAGAACGGGGCAATCCGACTGGTTCTCCAACAATTACGGCACCATCGAGCACCTGAAATTGGTGCAATCCCTCAAGGCCAAACCGCTGTTCACCGTGAACTACAGCACCGGCCTGGATTTTTCAGGCAAGCTCTCCACCCGGGTTTCGGTTGACCAAAAAGTCAAACGGGCCGCGGCCTGGGTCGCCTTTGTCAACGGCCGCGCCGATGATCCCCGGCCCCTGGGGGTGGACGGCGAGGGCCATGATTGGCAGACCGTGGGCTTCTGGGCCCAAAAGCGGGCGGCGCTGGGATATCCCCAACCCTTTGGCGCGATATATTGGGAGGTAGGCAACGAGGTCTATGACAAGAACGAAACCGGGGTCACCTCCGCCCACCAATACGCCCGGGACTTTGTCGCCTTTGCCAAAGCCATGAAAGGCGTCGACCCCCAGATTAAGGTGGGCGCGGTGGGCCTGACGGTTCCCCAGGGCCGGGGTGACGCCGACGCAACGGATAGCTGGAACCTTACGGTTATCAAAAATACTAAAGATTACGTAGACTTCCTGGTCATTCATCCCTACTACCCGGCGGGCGGCAAGGACCGGACCCTCTACCAGAGTGACCCCTGGTTTACCGCGGTGATGGCCGGGGCCGACCAGGCCATGCTCGATCTCCAGGAGATCAGGAAGGTGATTACGGCCAACACTTCCCCCGGAAAATCCATCGGCCTCGCCATCACGGAGTACGGCATCTGGCCCGCAGCTTCCAATGATCCCCGGGATTATGCCAACCTGGCCCGGGCCGTCTATGATGCCGACCTCCTCCTGAGCCTCCTCCAGCGCAGCTCCGAACTCGGTATCATCCTGGCCACCGCCTGGAATCTCCACGGCAGCAATCCCACCGCCGCCATAGGCTTCAATTGGCAGACGGGAACCAGGACCCTCCGCCCCCATTACCACGCCCTGGACCTCATCATGAATCATCTGGGGCCCGCCATGGTGGAGACCCGCGTCAGCTCCCCCACCTTTGCCGTGACTCAGGTCAACAACGTCAAATCCAGGTCTGCGGTTCCCCTGCTGCACGCGGTGGCCTTCAGTTCCCCGGAGCCGCGGCGTCTTTCTCTCATGGTGATTAACCGGTCATTGTCGGACGCCATTCCCACCACCATCCAGTTCCAGGGGTTTACGCCCCAGGCAGGGGCCCAGGTGTGGACCCTTTCCGGGAATAGCGCCAAGGACCACAACGAAGACCTTTCCACCACGGTGGCGCCGCGGCCCAGCCACCTGACCGGCGCCGGCGTCAGTTTCACCTATACCTTTGGGGCCCATTCTCTGACGGTGTTGGAGTTCCAGGCTCAACGCTAAAGATATACGGGACGCAGCAGTTAAGGGGTTTAATGGTATTCCGGGAGGCCATGCATGCCAAGATTTGCCCGATCATTTTTGTATCTTTTCTATATGATGCTGGTAATTTTTGTCTGCTTAGAAATATTAGTGCGAGTCTGGGGATATTCTCGGATGTATTTTTATGACCCTATTTATCTGCCTTACGAGAAAAGCCAGGAAATTCCTTATGTTATGAAACCGAATCTGCATCATGCCCGAGCTCACGGCAACATCTCGATTAATACCGATTCTTTGGGTTTGCGCAGTCCGGTCCCGGCCAGAACCTATGGAAACAAGCAGGCGGGCGAATATCGCCTTGCCTTTGTGGGCGATTCAGTCACTTTTGGGGTGGGGGTGGCCACGGGAAAGACCTATCCGGAGATCGTGGAAAAGTCCCTGAATCACCTGCAACCGCATTGTCAGGTTGCCGTGTTCAATTTTGCGGTCTCATCGTATAGCGTCAAAGAAATGACCAACACTTTGAAATACCGGGTGCCGGAAGTCAACCCGGACCTGGTGGTTATGGGTATAGTAATTGATGATTTCGACACGGACCGCACCCCCCAGGTAGACCAGTGGGGCTACAACACCCACGGTGGCGCCTCTAAACTCATCAACAAATTTCCCACTCTTAAGCTTATCCTCAGGCGAATTGATCTGAGTTATTTGATCCGCGATATTTTAACCAGAACGGTTATGTATCAGGAAAAAAGTTATAATCCCATTAACGGCAAACTTTCACCAATACTTGCCAGTTCTTACAAATATATAAGGGAGTTTAAAAATTTAGCTATAGACCATAACTATAGTTACTTGGTGGTAACTTTGCCTTCAGTAGAAGGTAATGGGGCTCAATTTACCGGAATTATCAATAATATGAAAAACGATAAAATCAACTACTTCGATACTTCTTTCATAACACCATTGTTTACAGTTAAAGATTATCATGCCAGTACCTATGATTGGCACCCGTCGGCTTTGGTTCATCAGAAAATCGGCGAAATGTTGAGTGAATATATCCTAAATAATTTCCTTGAGAAAGCCTGCCATAAAAAAGTGGCGCATAACTTTCCTGACATTGGCAATAATTATCCAGGCAGGCCATGACCTTCAGTTTCGTGACCCAATAACGGTCAGCCGCTGCCATATATAGTCAACCCTACCATGCTCAAGCGGATCAGTATGGTTACTTTATACCAAGGCGCCATCAAAGAATTACCGAACGCTATCGGAGGAGAGCGCCCAGGGGTTTGCCCCAAGAGGGCGGACACCCAGATCCGCCCCTTCCAGAAATTACTGTTTGAGGGCGCTTTGGTATTACTCACCCTCTCCATGGTGATCTTTTCTTCCCTAAATTACGCGGCGGCTGCCAGCCCCCCCCAGGTAACCATCGTCTTCAGATATGATGATTATTCCAGTCGCAGCGCCACCGCTCTGGAGGAGCAAATCATTGAGGCCTTCAAGCAGTGCCAGGCCAGCTGCACCTTCAGCATTATTCCCTTTGTGAAGGCTATGGACTATCTTGATATTAACCCACAAGCGGTATTGCCCCTGACGACAGCCAAGGCAGAGATGGCCCGCAAGGCTATTGCGGCTGGGGCCATGGAT
>JAGVPN010000171.1 GCA_020052215.1 Syntrophobacterales bacterium | reverse complement strand
GCGGGGTAACCGTCCGGTTGCCCCGGAGCTGGCAAGATTTCGGAAAACTCCAAAAGGAAAGGGGAAATTCTGGACATATCAACAAAGCCCGCATAGCGGTAAGACCCCTCATTAATTGATATTATCAGGCAACCACGGGATGGCGGCTGTAAATCATCGATCGCAACTTCTTTTTTCGAACTTCGAAACCGTTCTCTTTTCGAAAGCAACCCGCTTACAGAAGTAATGATAACACAAAATTTTTGTTAAGGCCCAGGGCTCCCCAGATTTTGGAAATTCCCTGCCCGGGGAGACCAGTCCATCCCTGAGGCGCCCTCTTATCTGGCCGACCAGGTATCTTGAGTAGGGGGGGACCTGTGTGTCCTCCCTGAGGGCGCACACACAGGTGCGCCCTTACGTTCAGTCTAGATATTTTTGACCGCAACTCGATATGATGAGGTGAAATAGGCTATCGGAGGTTAACCGACCTGGAAAACTTCTTTCTCTTAACCGACTCAGGCAAAAGTTCCCAACGAGGACTTATGTGTGCTGGTCAAAATTTGACTATACAACCTCTCCATCAAGGCATAATATCATCGGACAAAAGTTATTCATAAGAGTTTAACAATTTATATTGTATTTTCCTATACACCTCGAAATTTCAATTCAATATCCTCAAGCCTATGACTAATAATATCTCGAGTCATTCTATACGCTTTCGTGACTGTTTCCAATTTACCTTGCTTAGGTAGCCGAGATACGAGCTTGTTCTCAGCTAATCGATTAAACCCGTTCCAATATCTCCTTAATTCTAAAACACCGCTAACCGACCGTCCAAGAGATTTCTTTCGTTCTTGATAGTACAGAAAGGTGAGCTTGCTATTCATATTCCACACTTCTTCATCAGACATCTGCGATAGATTAACTACCTGATTCCATTCACTGCGTCCAGAGAAGTATCTATTGAAAAACTCTTCATCACCTTGTAATAGGCCATTCTTCATTATATAATCATAAAGTGGAGAGCCTGGAAAAGGTGTAGTAACGGTAAAAGCATATTGGATATTGGGATTATCGCGAACAGATTCAAGCATCAGCCGGATTGAAGCCTCCACATCGTCTCTGGTTTCGTCAAATTGTCCTACCATAATAGACACTGTAGGAAGAATTCCAACTTGCTTGAGGCGCCTTAAATTGTGCAGGATTTGTGCGGAAGTACAATTTTTCCCGATAATCTCGAGAATTCGGTCTGATCCGGACTCAATTCCAAGGCCCATTATTCTGCAGCCGGTTTCTTTCATCTCTGCCAGCAAATCATCGCCAAGCCGATCAAGAATATCAAACCTGGTTGAAACTGAGTACTCTACTGGCCGCCTTAGCGTGCGTAGCCCGGCCACTAATTCCCTCGCCCGCTTTGGCGTCAAAAGGACAAGATCATCAGAGAAATACAGCATATTCCCATTAAAGCGCTCAAGGGCTTCTTGAGCTTCTGCCAACATCAAGTCAATAGGCCGATAACGAGTTGCACTGTGGTGATAACAAAAATTACACCTAAAAGGACATCCCCTCCCGCCATGAACATTAATTACCTTGTCTGTAAAACGCCAATGAGGCTGCGGACAATTCATGTTATACCAGCGACCAAGATGCAGCCATTCCCTTTCTGGGAACAATTCATAGGGCACTCGTGGTAATTTTGATAAGTCCTCAATAAATGGCCCTGGCCCGGTAAGAACGACTTGATTCCCTTTTCGCACTGCCAATCCTTTAATATTAGAAGCGTCTTTCCCTTCGCGTAAAGCGCACACTAGTTGATGAAGAATAATCTCGCCTTCACCTACAACTGCAAAATCCGCGCCTGTAACTTTAACCACAAATTCAGGAATCGGGCTGACCATTTGCCCCCCAATTACAATCGGGAAACGTCGGCCAGCTTGATTAAGCAATTCAATCAAATGGCTGATCTCGCGCAATTCAGGATAAAGATTACCAAATCCAACCAGAACAGGATTTAAATCCATGATCTGCTTCACCAAGGCAGTATGATCAGGTTGCCTGAAAACAATTTTCACATTCTCATCCTGCTGAAGCAGATATCCCGCGAGATAAGCATAGGAAAGAGGAAACGTGAATGCAATAGGTCTTGCTACCAAGACTACCGGTCCATCCCTATAGAGACCTTTTTCCATGATATGGATACCTTCTGTTATCCGATCTTATGCCGCAATCTTGCCCACGGCGGCCAAAAATTAGTTTTGGGAACCTCTCTCCCCGAATTTAACCCTTCAAACGGTCATCTTCTCAAGGCCAAATTTTCTCGTCGAGGGCATGATAGCGCAAATTTGGGCGAAAAGTCAATTTTTCCCAGATTTCGAGCATACCAATCCCTCGGCGACCAGATGTTAACTGGCTGGGAAGCATATGAACCCCGGGCCAGCACCGCTTTATAATGGTAAGATAGTGGAAAGGCTGAGGCGATATGCACATGCCAACTTCGGGTATAGTAAGAAACTTTGGCGCCAATTTTGAACAAAAGATCGGTTAGACAGGCTGGGGTGGAGGTTTGCTATCTGCCCTGTATATCCACACTTATAAAATCCATTAACGTGGGTTGATATGGATATCATAGCTGTGTATAAGACCCTGACGACATTTAAAGTTTTAGTCCAAAGTGTCAGATCTAATCTGATCTTGGTTTGATGATTGTCAGGTCAAATCTTGGTCATTACAACTATACTTATTTAATTCTCTGAATGGCATTACCACCCGAGGCAGGGATCGTCTCATTATGGACCGAGCCAAACGGCTTAGATCAGGTCTGCAACTGTGAACACCGCCTCCACCTCCGGAATCTCCCGGGCCACCGCTTCCCTACCCCCTTCCTCCCGGTCCACCAGGACCAGCACCTTGACCACCTTGAGTCCGAACTCCCGGGCCGCGGCCACGGCCCGAAGCGCGGAGCCCCCGGTGGTGATGACGTCCTCCACCACCACCGCCCGGTCCCCGGGTCCCACATCCCCCACCAGCACCCCGCCGGCGCCGTGTTCCTTGGGCCTCTGGCGCACCGAAAAGGCGTTGATGGGCTGGCCCTTTAAAAAGCTGGTGAGCGCGGTGGCGTGGGCGATGGGGTCCGCCCCCATGGTGAGGCCGCCGATGGCGTCCACCTTCAGGTCCCGGATCAGCTCAAAGAAAATTTCCCCGATGAGGGCCAGGCCCTGGGCATTGTGGGTGGTGGGGCGGCAATCGATGTAGTAGGAACTTTCCCGGCCGCTCACCAGCTTAAACGGTTTATCGGGGCTGTAGCGAAAAGATTTCTCCCTGAGGAGTTCGAGGAGTTGCCGACGTGCCTGGTCCATGTTTTACCCCCAAAGCTTTAATAAACCATGGTGCGTAAGACGCACCCTACGATTGCCTCACCGCTTACTGCTCACTTCCCATACCGGCTGATATATTCCCGCAGCGCCTCTTTGGTGGAAGAAAAGGCGATCCGGGGCCAGGGAAGCTCTTTGAGCCCAAAGACCCGGGCCTCCAGGGTCTCATCCCCCGCCCCCAGCTCCCCGGAGATATACTCCGTCACGTACGCCGCGATCACGGTGCGGTGGTCCGGGTAGGAATAGAGGTTAAGCAGCCGGATAGGGCGCACGGTCAGGTAAGTCTCCTCCTGAGTCTCCCGGACCAAGGCGTCCTCCACCACTTCCCCCAGGTCCACGAACCCCCCGGGCACCACCCAGAGGCCATAGCCCGGGTTGATGGCCCGGCGCACCATGACCACGCCGCCATCCATGGGGATCACGGCAATGACCGACAGCTTGGGATCGAGATAAAAGATGAAGCCGCAGGCGGTGCACACCAGGCGCGGGGGCTCCTGGGGCTTGATCAGGCGCTTCGAAAGCCGGCCGCCGCACTGGGGGCAAAATTTGTAATTGGCTACATCTTGCATACCCGGCATAAGTTTTCACCTTCAAACCACCGTTTTAACGGACGCCGCCTGCCCACCCTCACCGGTGACCGTTGCTAATCCAGAACAAAAGGCGCCGGCGAAAAAGTGAGCACAAACACCACGATGCTGATGATCCCCAGCACCCGGCGGCGCCGGTCCAGCGGCACCCAAAACTGGTACGGCGGCGGGTGACGCCAGCCCAGGAAAGCCAGGAGCACGGCCCACATCAGCCAGCCCTGCCAGAATAAGACCCCGCAGATCACCAAGAGGCCGAGACTCACCAGGGAGATGTAACGGTGGTATTCGGGAAACAGGGCATAGGCGACGTGGCCCCCGTCCAGTTGCCCCACCGGGATCAGGTTGAGGGCCGTGACCAACAGACCGATCCAGCCGGCAAAGGCCACCGGATGCAGAATGACATTTTGCTCCGGCGTCATCGGCCCCAGGGCCAGCCAGCTCAAGAGCTTGAACAGCAGGGGCTCCCCCAGGATCAACCCCTCCCCTCCCCCGCCCATGACCGTGACCGTGGACAATTTCAGGCCTACCAGGATGACCGGGATGGCAACCAGGACGCCGGTTAACGGCCCGGAGCAGCCCACGTCCAGCAGGGCCAGCTTGTCCTTGATGGGAGAGCGGATGCGGATGAAGGCCCCAAAGGTGCCGATAATGAAGGGAATGGGCGGCGCCGGGATAAAGTAGGGCAGGCTCACATCCAGATGGTGCCGCCGGGACACCAGGTAATGGCCCATCTCGTGGGCGCCCAGGATCAACAGCAGGGTGAAGGAAAACGGGATGCCCTTGTAGAGCAGTTCGGGGGCCGCCAGGGGATTGACCCCTTGCTGCAGTGCCCCGGCGATGACGGTGGTGGCCACCGTGGCCAGGAGCAAACCCAGGTGCAGCAGGCGGCGCGGCGGTTTGGGGGCCGGCCAGGGCGGCATGAACCCGGGCTCCCGGAAAGGCTCCGGGAGCATCTCCGGTGAAAACGGTCTCTCCTCCGGGCTCACTTCAGGTCCACCTCGGCCTTCAAGGCCGCCAGCTCCCGCCCGGTGACCTCCCGGAAGGTTC
>JAGVPN010000281.1 GCA_020052215.1 Syntrophobacterales bacterium | reverse complement strand
GCTGGCCGACCCCAAGGAGCGGGCCGAGCACCTGATGCTGGTGGACCTGGGGCGCAACGACGTGGGCCGGGTGGCCAAGATCGGCAGCGTGCGGGTGCCGGAACTCTTTTCCATCGAACGCTACTCCCACGTTATGCACATCGTCTCCCAGGTGGAAGGGGAACTGGCTCCGGAACATGACGGCATTGACCTGCTCAAGTCCACCTTTCCCGCCGGCACCGTTGCCGGGGCCCCCAAGGTGCGGGCCATGGAGATCATCGAGGAGCTGGAGCCCACCCGCCGGGGCCCCTACGCCGGGGCGGTGGGTTATCTCAGCTTCAGCGGCAACCTGGATTTTTGCATCACCATCCGGAGCTTCACCGTCCACCAGGGCCAGGTTTACCTCCAGGTGGGGGCCGGCATCGTGGCGGATTCGGACCCGCCCACCGAGTTCGAAGAAACGGTGAACAAGGGGCTTGCCCTGATGCGGGCCCTGGACCGGGCGGAAGAAGGGTTGATGTGATGAAAGCTTTCAGCTTTCAGCCTTTCCCGGTTGGTGGTTTGAATCCTTTAAGGCGTTTAATTTGCTTCGAGATGTCCAAGTTAAAAGCAACAAATTCATTATCGTCTTTTGCTGATAGCTGAAAGCTGAAAGCTGATGGCTGCTCCAAAGGAGCAAATATGTTAGTCATGATAGATAATTACGATTCCTTCACCTATAACCTGGTGCAGTATTTCGGCCAGTTGGGGGAGGAAGTGCGGGTCTTTCGCAACGATCAGGTCGACCTGGCGGGCCTGGAGGAGAGCCGGCCCAGCCGGCTGGTGATTTCCCCCGGTCCCTGTTCTCCCAATGAGGCGGGGATATCGGTGGCGGCCATCCGCCATTTTGCCGGGAAGATCCCCATCCTGGGGGTCTGCCTGGGCCATCAGGCCATCGGCGCGGCGTTTGGGGGCAACGTGATCCGGGCCCCCCGCCTGATGCACGGCAAGACCTCCCTCATCTACCACGACGGCAAGGACCTGTTCTTCGGCGTGCCGTCGCCCTTTGAGGCGACCCGCTACCACTCCCTCATCGTGGAACGGGAGAGCCTGCCGGAGACCCTGGCGGTGTCGGCGCAAACCGCGGTGGGGGAGATCATGGGGTTGCGCCACCGGGACCTGGCGGTGTATGGGGTCCAATTTCACCCGGAGTCGATCCTCACCACCGAGGGCCTCAGCCTGCTGCGCAATTTTCTGAAGCGCCGAAAGGGGTAGATTCTTGACCGGTTGGAGTGTGTGGCTGCAGTTTTTCCTGGTTGCCGGGACGATCACCGTGGCGGGCTTTCATCTTTCCAAACACGGGGACGTGCTGGCGGAAAAGACCGGGATGGGCCGCACCTGGCTGGGCCTGGTGCTGTTGGCGGCGGTGACCTCCCTGCCGGAGCTGGCCACCGGCGTGAGCGCGGTCCTCTGGGTGCAGGCGCCGGACCTTACCGTGGGAGACCTCCTGGGGAGCTGCATGTTTAACCTGTTGATCCTGGCGGTGGTTGACCTGTTTCACCCCCCGGGACCCGTGCTCACCGCCGCCCATCGCGGCCATTTGCTGGCCGCCTGTTTCGTCGTCATGATGCTGGGAGTGGCGCTTATGGGGTTGATCGCCACGCCGCCATTGACCGGCATCACCCTGGGACATGTGGACTTGAGCAGCCCGATCTTGATTCTCTGCTACCTGGCGGCCATGCGTTCGCTGTTCCGTTACCAGCGTCGGGACCGGGAGGCTTACCTGGCGGAGCATGAAGAGACTCTGCTCTATGAAGACGTCAGCCTGGGGGCCGCAGCCGGGAAATTCGCCCTCGCCGCCCTGGTGGTGGTGGCTGCCGGCATTTTTTTGCCCCGGGTCGCGGCCCGGATCGCAGTGGTCATGGGGTGGCAACAGTCCATGGTGGGCACCATCTTCGTGGCCGCGGCCACTTCCCTGCCGGAGATGGTAGTGACCTTGAGCGCCTTGCGCCTGGGTGCGGTGAATCTGGCGGTGGGCAATCTCTTCGGCAGCAACCTGATCAATCTGGGGATCCTGGGCCTCATGGGTCTCCTCTATGTCAAGGCCCCCTTATTGCAGGCGGTGTCGGCCAAACACGTGGGTACCGGGGTAATGACCGTCATCATGACCGGCATCGCCGCCGCCGAGATGATGTACCAACCTCAGAAGAAGGCGCTGCGCTGGATGAGCGCCGGGGCCTTTATCCTGGCCTTTTTGTATGCTGCTCATATCTTTGTGCAGATAATGGCAGCGTAAAGGAACTGCGAGAATATTCTATGAATCGCGACGGCACCTCCGACCACGACCCCGGCCAGGGCTTGGAGCCCGGTAAACCGCCACCGGCGGACCTCCAGGAGGAAAAGCCGCACCCGGAATACCGGATCAACATCTACCGGGACTGGTGCAAGTCCTGCGGCATCTGCGCCGCGTTCTGCCCCCGGCACTGCTTGAGCCTGGATGCCGAAGGCAACCCGGTGGTGGATAAAGCCGAACGCTGCACCGGCTGCCGGTGGTGCGAGTTGCACTGCCCGGATTTTGCCATCTGTGTCCGGGAAGTGCCGTCCGGTGAGGGGAAACCAGAGCAAGCGGAGTAAAAAATGTGTCACCGAGACCCCAAGGTCAGCAGGAAATATAAAATAGTCCTGTGTGTTCTCGGGGCCTGGGCGGTGAAATTATGTGGGAACTATGTAACCGCAGGCTTTACCGTGAAAACCCAAATCCCCCTAAATCCCCCTTTGCTAAAGGGGGACTTTAAAACCCCCCTTTGAAAAAGGGGGGCAGGGGGGATTT
>JAGVPN010000289.1 GCA_020052215.1 Syntrophobacterales bacterium | reverse complement strand
TTTGACCGGGAAAATGGCATAATAACCAGGTTCCCTTAAAACCTGATATTTTTCCCTATCTTTCCCATCCCCAGCCCCAAAAATATTTTCTAAAAATCTTTGCAGGCCCTTGTGTTTTAGAAAAGGATGATTAATATTAGGATCGCTAGGACGTTCAGTCTGAGCACCGGTAAAAACGGTTACGGGGAGACGGCCAACCGGCCGCACCCGGCAGAGGGTAGGGTCTCCCTCCGGACTGAACTTCACGGCCACCTGCTTTGGCCCCGAGCACAAGCCGGCCGCTGACCCGAAGTTTCCAAATGGGCCGGCTGGGCGCTGATTGTCGGAAGCGACGATAGATGCCTGCTCTACCGCCGAGGCAGTGAGGAAGACCACGGAACGTTCCGGACGGGTGTCCGGCGACCTCCTTGCGGGAAGATTGAAAAAGGTTCCGTGATCTTGAGAAGCCGGGGAACACCAGATGAACCCCCTCCTGGCAAGGAGGCCTCTGGGTCCCCGGCTTCTTTTCATTTTAACCCCGGTCTTGCCTCCCCTGAAGTTGCGCCAAGCGCACCTTCGTCTGAAAAAACCGTCCCCAGCCGCGCTCAACCTTGAAAAAGATCGGTGGCACAAGGGGTTAATGCTAAGTCGCCATCAACCAGGTGGCACAGGCGTCTCGCCTGTGCAGGCCCAGGCTAAACCAACATGGCCGTTTGGGGCCACCCCCAATCATGAAATTCCCCTAAAATCCCCCTTTGTTAAAGGGGGGATATGGCAGTAGTGTCCGGCAGAGATTTTTCAAAAGCGGTGGCAGTTTGACAACGAAAAATGGAGCCGCAGGGCTTTCCCGGGGGCGGCGCAGTCTGAAACCTGCAGCAGCACCCCCCTCTCCCCTGCGAGGGGAGAGGGTTGGGGTGAGGGGTGGCTTCGTTGGCGGACACCTCCCCTCACCCTGACCATCACACCCACCAGCGGGGGGAGAGGGTGAGGGGGGATAAGAAAATACTTTTGCCAACGAGTCTATCTGGAAAATTTAACCCGCCGTCACTCTCTTTAATCCACATACCTGCCCGCGTAGACCTGGGCCATGACCCAGCGGCCGCTCACCCGGGCGGGGATGATGAGGCGCTCATATTCCTCCCCCTCAAAGTCGTCCAGCTCGGGAATAACCCGGGGGAGTTCGGCGGAGACCAGGAGCCAGGCCGGGTGTTCCGGTCCCTTGGGGGTATAGCGGAAGGATTTGAAGCCCCGGTAAGTGCCCATCCGGCCCCGGATGCGGCAGGGGTACCACTCTCCCACCAGGCCCGCCAGCAGGAAGGCGTTGGCGCCGCCCGGGGCCAAGCTGCCGTAGACGATAAGTTTGGTTTCGGGGTTGCCCACCAGCTAAATTCCTGGTGGCACCGGCATCCTGCCGGTGCGCCTGAACAGGCTGGAAGCCTGTTCCACCAACGCTTTTCTGGTCATTCTGAGCGCCGCCAAGAATCTGTCCGCCCCTCGCCTAACCTTAACGCCGCCGCCCCAGGCGGTTCCTCAGGGCCAGGAGAAACAGGGCCGCCTGGCCAGGGATGAGCAGGCTAATCAAGGGTATAAAACCCGTCGTCGTCCCCGTGCCGGGCAGCGTTGACATATTCAATCCAGAGATATTTCTGATAGATTAGGCAGATTGGGGGAAGTTTCAGACATCACCGTTCCAGGATAACCACCGCCAGGGCCCGGCGGTCTTCGTCGGTGAGGGAGAGGTGCATACCGGTGATGCCGGCCTCGGCGCACAGGGCCGCGGCCCGGCCGCTTACGAAAATTTCGGGCTTGCCCAGGGGGTTGGGGATCACCTCTACCTCCCGCCAGCGGATGCCGCCCTTACGCAAACCCACCCCCAGGGCCTTGGAGAAGGCCTCCTTGGCGGCGAAGCGCATGGCGAAGCCCGCCGCGGCCCAGGACTTGCCCCGGCAGTAGGCGGTCTCGCGCTCGGTGAAGACCCGGGCGCAAAAGCGGTCGCCGTAACGCGCCAGGACCCGTTCGATCCGGGCCACCTTCACCAGGTCCACGCCAATACCGTAGATCATGAAAAACCGTTTTTCGTTTTTAGTTTTTGGTTTTTGGTCATGAGAACCTTACCGTATAAGTCAAGAGCGCAGTAACCAAGTCCCACTGGCTTAAGGGGTGTAAATAACAGAGAAAACCGCACCCAGAGGGACAAACTGAAGCAGGGCGTCGAACTTCCCTTGCCGCCGCTTATACCACTGAGCAATCAAAAGACTATTTTTTGTCATTCTGAGCGCAACGAAGAATCTCTCTTTTAAAGCGGCCGAGAGTCTTCACTCCGCTGCGCTCCGTTCAGAGTGACATGAATATTCATAGTTTATTGACTGCAACTTATATTACTTCCCCTTTTTGGGCGGTTTTCCCGGAGCCTCCACTTTACACATGGTGCCGGTTTCGCTGCAAGACGGGCACTTCTTGGGTTTGCAGCGGGTATCCACCTTTTCGCCGCATTTTTCGCATAAAAAGACGGCCATGAACGCATCCTCCTGAAGCAAAAGATTATCGATTCCCGGATCGGCTAAGGTTATGGGGGCCAGATTGCTCATTTCCCGGGATTAACCGGCTTGGGGTTCTGCCTTCCTTCCTTTTACCTCATACTCCTGAACTTTAGCCAGAATTTTCTCGGTTAGGTCGCGAAGATGTTCAAAGAACCCGTCCAAGGATTCACCTCTCTTAATACCATGGAAAGAAATCTCTCCCCCTTATGACAATAAAGGCTATGGAGTTGATGACGCCGCCGCCCTCCCCTTCCTTGTTCTCGCTGCCCTTGCCGCCTGAGCCTCTTGCAAAACTGCTTTTTCTGTCATCCTGAACGAAGTGAAGGATCTCAACCTGTTGAAAATGCGAGATTCTTCGCTTCACTCAGAATGACCATTGTTGTCAATGCGTAGTTTTGCAAGAGCCTCGCCTGATACCAATCTGCGCTCAAACAGGTAATACCAATTTCCCATTGAAATACCTCAAATAATATATTATAATCCCCCCATTAAACCCAGGAAGGGGGGAGAGAGATGGCCCGTCCGAAGCGGATAATT
>JAGVPN010000141.1 GCA_020052215.1 Syntrophobacterales bacterium | reverse complement strand
CGAGTTGCAATCAAAAGGTAATTATTGGTAGCCGCAGGCTTTAGCCTGCGCCTGCACAGGCTGGAAAGCCTGTGCTACCATTTGGGTGCGAAGTGGTATCAAATCCCCCTAAATCCCCCTTTTTCAAAGGGGGACTTTAACAACAATTACCTGTAGTTCCCCCCCTTTGGTAAAGGGGGGCAGGGGGGATTATAAAGCTTCCCATAACGGAAAAAACTTTTGGCAATTGCTATATTACTTGTTTGACCGCAACTTGGTATTAGCCCCCAAACTCATCATCAGTTCCCCCCGTTCAAATCATACCGTTTCAGTTTGCGCCAGAGGGAGACCCGGTCGATCCCCAGGATTTCCGCGGCCCGGGTCTTATTGCCGTTCGCCTGCTTGACCACCCAGGCGATGTATTCCTTCTCATTTTCTTCCAAAGTGTTCAACTCCCGCCGTTGGTGGCGTTGGACCTGGAAGATGGGCTGCTGGAAATCCAGGGGCAGGTGCTGCATCTCGATGGCGCTGCCGTTGCACAAGGTCACGGCCCGCTCCATGATGTTTTCCAACTCCCGGATATTCCCCGGGAATTGATAATGGAGCAGCACGTCCATAACCTCGCCGGCGATCCGGTCGATGTTTTTCCCTTGGGCCTCGGCGAATTTTTCCAGGAAGTGTTGGCACAGGAGCGGGATGTCGTCCTGGCGCTCCGCCAGGGTGGGCACGTGCAGGGTGACCACGTTGATGCGATAATAAAGGTCTTGACGGAAGTTGCCCCGCTCCACCTCCCCTTTCAGGTCCTTATTGGTGGCCGCCAGGACCCGGATGTCCACGGGGACCTCGCTGGTCCCCCCCACCCGCATCAGGGTTTTGTCCTGGAGAACCCGGAGCAGCTTGACCTGCATGGAAGTGGGCATATCTCCGATTTCATCCAGGAGGACCGTGCCCCCGGAAGCCGCTTCCAGCAGGCCCTTCTTGACTCCCCGGGCCCCGGTGAAGGCTTCTCTTTCGTGGCCGAAGAGCTCGTTGGCCAGCAACTCTTCGCTGAAGGCCCCGCAGTTGATGGCCAGGAAGCGGTTATCGGACCGGGGGCTGAGATGGTGGATGGCCTTGGCCACCAGTTCCTTGCCGGTGCCGGTCTCTCCCAGGATGAGCACCGTGGCGTCGGAGGGGGCGATCTGGTCGATGGTCTGTTTCAGAAGTTCGATCTTGGGGCTTTTTCCCACCAGGAAGGGCACGGTCTTCTGGCTCCGGACCTGGCGCTTCAGTTCGGTGACTTCCTGGCGGAGGGAGCGCTTTTCCATGGCCTTGGCCACCAGGATGCGCATCTCGTCAATCTTGTAAGGCTTGGGCAGGTAATGATAGGCGCCTTTTTGCATGGCCTCCACCGCGGTGGACACGGTGGCGAAGCCGGTGATCATGATGACTTCGGTGTCCGGAGAGAGTTCCTTGGTGCGCTCCAACACCTGCAAGCCGTCCACCTGCTGCATCTTCAGGTCGGTCATGACCAGGTCGAATTCTTGTTTTTCCAGTGCCTTAAAGGCCAGGACGCCGCTTTCCACCGCCACGGTGTCATACCCTTCCTTCTTGAGCACATGGTCCAGGTTTTCCCGGGCGATCAGCTCATCTTCGACGATGAGAATTTTGCCCCGTCTCATGATGCGGCCCTCTCTGACTTGACCTCAGGATTATAAGGCATCCGGATGGTAAACCTGGTGCCCTCCCCTTGTTTGCTCTCCACCGTGATGCGGCCGTGGTGCTTCTCAATGATCCCGTAAACGATGGACAGCCCCAGGCCGGTGCCCACCCCCACTTCTTTGGTGGTATAAAATGGGTCAAAAACCAGGTCCAGCTCCTCCTTGGGGATACCCACCCCGGTATCTTCGATGGTGATGACGGCTTCATGGTGCGCCGGGTCCGGGGCGGCGGCAACGCGAATTTCCCCGGGGGTTTCCTTGATGGCCTGGATGGCGTTCATCAGCAGGTTGAGCAAGACCTCTTGCATACGCTGGGCATCCAGTTCCAGGATCAGGTCCCAGGGAACCTCGTCCACCAGGTCAACCCCCGGAGGCACCTGGCTGGAGATGAGCCGGATGGAGCGCTTGACCACGTCCTCCAGGGGAATGAGCTTGAGGGAGAATTCCTGCACCCGGGAGAATTCCAGGAGCCCCTTGACGATATCCCGGGCCCGATAGACCTCCTGCTCCACATTGGTCAACATTTTTCTGACGAATTCCAGGTCGGCTTGATCCAATTCCTCCAGGATAATCTGGCAGGAGGTGGAGATGTTGTTGAGGGGATTGTTCAGCTGGTGGGCGATCCCGGCGGTCAAGACCCCCAGGGAGGACATCTTCTTGCCCTGCACCAGCTGGTCCTGGCGGCGTTCCAGTTCGGCCACCATGCGATTGAAGGCTTCCACCACCCGCTGGGTTTCGTCCCGGGTGTCCAGGACCGGTAGGGGCTTGAAATTCCCCTGGGCAATGCGTTTGGTGGTGTTTTCAATTACCCGCAAGGGGAGAATGATCTTGCGGCTGACGATATAAATGAGAAACCCCATGAAGGCCAGGAAGACCACCAGGGAGATGAGGAGCTGGGTTTTCAGGGTGGTGATGATTTCCAGAATCCGGAGGCGCTCGAAGGTCACCAACTGCACCGAGAGGTCCACCAGGGCCTTTCCCCGGGTCCGCAGTTGCTCTTCCAGGCCCCGGCTGTCCGGCTGGCCCCGTTCCCCCGGCCTGGCCAGTTGCTCCATCAGTCCCTGATAGTCGATCAGGTCCTTCTTTAAGGTATCCATCTGGGAAGCCACTTTCAGGTTCTTGACATCGGCCATGATCTTAACCAGAGTTTCCAGAGCTTTTTGGGTATAGGCCTGGTTCTGCTTAAAATCCTCATCCTGGCCGTAGAGGAGATAATTCTTCTCGTAGCGGCGGGTTTCCAGCACGATTTCCCGCAAATCATCGGCAATCTGGACCACGTGCTGTTTAAGCTCGATGGCGTGGAGATAATGGTAGGAAAACCCGCCGACAAAGCCGATGGCCAGAACGCAAGCGCTAAACCCCAAAATTACCTTCTGGCGTATATTTAGGTACAAGAGATTCCTCCGGGCGGATAAAATAAGATGTGGTCCGGCCCCTCAGGCGGGAGACCGGGAGACCTGGTCCTTCTTCCTGAAAAGTTCTTCTAGGGCGGCCCGTGGCCGCCATGGTTGGCTGCTTCGACAAGTTTCTGACGATATGCAGGACAGCCGCCCCCGGCTGTCCCGGGCGCAGTATGGAAAGCCTGCGCCACCTGTCTTTTCATGCCTTATGGGTGGGTCAATAGCCCATGAGGGACTGTTCCGAAACATCTCCCGCAGCGACTGTCTTACGCACCAATTGATGCCCGGGAATCGGCGGGCAGTGCCCGCCCTACATATCTTTATCATGCCTTACGAGTGGTCCAATGGCCCAGGCGCGACTGCCATCATTCGTTTTTTGCAACACTCCTCATAGTCAAGAAAATCATCTTGGACGCTCTCATGGGAGAAGCCCTCCCCTTCCGCGCCCCATCCGGCGCGTCCAAAGTTCCCATAACTTTCCATTAGTTTGCCATGCTTTGCTGCATTTTGCAACATGATTACATGGGTTACATACTGGAAAAGAACTTGCCAATATAGAAAAATTATTGACACCTTGTGAGATTTTTAACATACTATCCCGGAATCCGAACTTATTCTCTGGGAGGGACCAGGTTAGATGGAAATTTATCTTCCCATAGCAGGTATGAGCATTAATGTTTTCCTGATTCTGGGGGTCGGCAGCATGGTGGGCTTCCTCTCCGGGCTTTTCGGGGTGGGCGGCGGCTTTCTCCTCACCCCGCTGATGATGATGATCGGCATCCCGCCGGCGGTAGCGGCGGCCTCGGACTCCAACCAGATCGTGGCCGCGGCCTCCTCCGGCGCCTTTGCCCATTGGCGTTTGGGCAATGTGGACTTCAAGATGGGCCTGGTGATTCTGGCCGGCGGGATCTTCGGCGGCACCATCGGGGTGCAATTGGTCAAGATCTTGCGGGCCATGGGCAACTTCGAATTTGTCATGACCGTGACGTATGTGCTCATGCTGGGTCTGGTGGGCGGCGCCATGTTCATAGAGAGCTGGCGCACCATTCGCCGCAGCAAGGGCGCCACTGCCGAAGCCGCCATAGCGGCCCCGGCGACTGAGTCCAGCCTCACCCGGCTGTTCAACAAACTGCCGTTAAAGATGAACTTTGAACGGTCAGGACTCAACACCTCGGCCATCTTCCCCTTCACCATCGGCACCATCGTGGGCATCATGGCGGCCATCCTGGGGGTGGGCGGCGGGTTTATCATGGTCCCGGCCATGATCTATATCATCGGCATGCCCACCATCGCCGCCATCGGCACCGACCTCTTCCAGATCGTGCTCACCTCGGCCAACGTCACCCTCCAGCAGGCCATTGTGAACCACACCGTCGACCTGTTGCTGGCCTTGATCCTCCTGAGCGGCTCCACCATCGGGGCCCAGTTCGGGGCGGTGGCGGGCAAACGCCTCAAGGGCGAGCAGATTCGCATCCTGCTG
>JAGVPN010000165.1 GCA_020052215.1 Syntrophobacterales bacterium | reverse complement strand
TGAACCGGCACCCTATCAAGCTATGATCGAAACGGTTAAAAGCAAAAAGTGCTTACACAAGATATAGTGGTAACTGGAGTCAATTGAATACCCCCAATATTTCTATATAAAAACCTAAAGAGGATATCCGGCGGCGGCTATCAGCGCTTGCGCCAGGCTTCCCACATGGGCCGGCCTTCCTGATCCCGGAGCAGTAAAACCGAATCGCCCACCGTCACCTGGGCGGCGATCAGCCGGGTTTCCCCTTTCTCCTCCAGGCAGATTCCCTTAACCTGCACTTCCTGTCCCGGCTCGAGGTCAAATTCCTGGCGCTCCAGATACCACACGGGTCCCAGGTGAACCCGCACCTGGCCTTTTTCTTTGCTATCAACAAGTATGGCCATACCGGGATGCATTTTATCCTGCAAAGTCTCCGTAAAAACCTTGTTCACCTTGCCGGTGATGGTCATGGGTTTGCAGACGCCCGTCACCGGGCATTGATAAGGGGTATAAGGGCAGGGGCGGAAGCCCTGGCCGCGGCCCTGGCTCATGGCCTGGGGAGGCCAGATCAGGGCCGCGGCCGCCAGGGCTGCGAGAGTGAGGCCGAGCAGATAAGACCGTTTCATAAATTTTCCTCCTGATCGTCTGTTAAAAAGCATAAACCATGGAAAGCAACGGGGTAAGATTGACGGAGGTGTTTTTCCCCACTAGGTCGAGGTTCAGCCCCAGGGCCAGGGAGAATTTTTCCGTAGCCATGTACTCGATCCCCGGCATCACGGAGAGCAAAGCCGCCGGCGCCACGTTGGCCTTATGGCCGAACAGGCGTCCGCCGTCCCAAGAACTGGTGAGTTCCAGGAGGGCGACCCATTTTTTGGTTATCGGATATTCCGCCGCCAGGTTTACGGTGATGATGTCCCGGGGGTAGTTGCGCACCTTCGTGGCTACGGGGTCGCCCGCCACCAGTTCGCCGGTGGGCACGCTGTTCTCATCGAGCGCCGCCCCCAGGGGGCTGCGGTCCTCCCGGCTGCTGAACGCGGTTTGCATAGTGTACCAAAGATTGCCGTACAAGACGAAGGGCTTGACATACTTGGACACGTTCAGGCCGGTGGTGAAGGCATAGGCGCCCCCGCCAATCTCGTCGGTACCCAACCGCCCAGGGTTAAAGTGTCTGAAATGACCGGTGGGAAAACCGGTGGCGAACAGGGCGGTCACCGTGGGCCGGGTCTCGGTCTCCTCCACCAGGCGGTACTTGAAGGTCAGGTTGACGTCGCCGATGCCCCCGAAACTGGTGGAGCGCTCCCCGTTGGGCCCCGGTTCATTGACGCTATTGGCCCAGTTTTTGGCGTAGGGGATCACCACGAAGACCTCCAGGTTATTCCAGAGGCCGTAGGTGAATTTCCAATCCATGCCGAAGGACTTGAAATCTCCCCCGGCCGTCATTCGCTTCCAGCTGGGGCTGAAGTTGCCGGTGGTAAAGCCCATCCCAAAGGTGGGTTGGATGGCAAACTTACCCTTCTCAATGGGAATGGCGGTGTCGGTGATTATGGGACCGAAGGTGGTGGGGCATTCCTCTTTGGCACATTCGGGCTGGTAGCCTTCCCCCCGTCCTCCGGGTTGAGCGTCTTCCTTGACCGCGGCGGGCTGCGACCCGGCCTTTTCTTTTTCGTCAGCTGCAATTGCCGGGTTGAGCCACCCGGCGGCCAAGCAACCACAACAAAACAACACTAAGCAGAACAACCAGATTCGCATATCCCGCATATCGTTTTCTCCTAATCCATACTCCAAATTTAAGATAATTGAGGGCATCCCTGAGGCCTTCAAGCCGCCATAATCGGCGCCATGCCGGGAAGAAGAATGCCTCGCCAGGGCTCAAGCCTTGACCCGGGAAACAAAAAAGCCACGAAAACTCAGCGCCTCAAGCGCCCAAGCCTTCGTGGCTTTCAATTCAAGGTAATTAGGGTACGGCGTTCCGGGCTTCATGCCCGGAATTTTCCCGATACTATGGCAAGATAAAGGTGTTGTCAACATTTTTCTTGTCCGGCTAAAAATCTATCTGACGGTCTCAAACCCTGGAGCCAGCTTCCCGGTCAAGAAACCTCATAGTAGATTTATTCGACTCACGATGTCGGCCCCTCTTTATTCCAGAGGTTACTTTAACCGCTCAGCCGGACTGGGGGGTGAACCGGCTGCAAGCAGTTTTGATCCGCCTGGGCCACCAGAAGTTTAATATCTCCATACCCCTTGGTAAACAGGTAGTGCCAGGCGTCATTCACTTCATAAAATCCTTGCCTGGAGCCCACCAGTTCCACCCGGTCGGCGGTGAAGCCCATTTCCCGGCAATGGCTTAACAGGTCGAAGCCTTCCGGCAACTCCGCCCCGCCGGTTAGATACACGATCAGCCCGCTCTTCATAAAATCCTCCTTGATGTTTCGTCCTTAAGTTTTTTTGCGCCCTGAAGATGGGAACGACTTGCCCTAGAAGCTCTTCAAGGCCTGGGCCAGATGGTCCAAATAGATCGCGATTATCCCATCCTGATAACCCAGCCCTTTGGTGACCCCCTCGATGCGATAGGCTTTTTGTTTCAGAAGCTCGGATTTCCAGCTTTCCGGATCATCGCCCAACATATCCTTGGCCACATGTTCACCGGCCACAAACATGAAGGGCATCAGGACCACGGAGGCGGGATGGGCTTGCTTGACGGCCTCAAAGGCCTCTTCCTTGGTGGGTTTGCCTTCCACGGCGCCCAAAAAGACATTTTGGTGGGGGTAACGGGAGCGCAACAGTTGGTTGAAGGCCAGATAGGCGGCGGTCCCTTCGGGGCTGGGGCTGCCATGGGCCATCAGAACCACCGCGGTATCCTTTAAATCCTTGGGAAAGGTCTGGGCCACGGTCTGGAGGACTCGCTCCTGATCCTTGGGGCTGCTCAGCAGCGGTTTTCCCAAGGCGACTTTCAACCCGGGGATTTTTTGGCTTTCCTCCACGACTTTCTTTTCCCACTCCTCCCCCGGCACAATATGGAGGGACTGGATGGCCAGCCGGGTATATCCGGCCGCTTTCAATTCTCGCAACGTCGTAGCCAAGTCATTGAGCTTCTTCCCCTTTTCCTTGGCTACTTTGTGCCGGACTTTATGGGAAGTGAAGGCCCAGCGGATTTCATAGCCAGGAAAGCGCTCTTTGACTTTTGTTTCAAAATGGTTGTAAGTGTCAAAGGCTGCGGTGGTGGTGCCAAAGGCCGCCAAAACGATGGCGGGTTTTGCCGTTGAGGCGGCGTTCAGGGTCCAGGGGGCGCTTATCATGGAGAGAATAAGTGCCAAAGATAACCAACCAAATCTGATCCGCTTTACCATGTCTTCCTCCTTGTTGCGGTTGATTGCCACAAAAAAAATCCTTAAGTCACGGAGACTTAAGGATTGCACCCAGCTTCTTGATCCTTATTTGAGCTTCTCGCCCGCTATGCCTCGTAGGGGCTCAAGCCTTCATTCGGGCAGGTCTTCTGACTCCCGGATCTTCCTACTCCCTGCGCCTTCCCATCTCACTTCAGTGAGAAAGTGGCTTTCTACAGGTTTCGTCCCCGGTTACAGCGGCGGGACCGCGCCGGTTTTCCACCGGCTTCCCTATTATACCCTATCTGGGTACCCGAATATTGATGGCCCCAATATATATGCAATTAACTCAGGCTGTCAAGGGAAAAAATTGGACCTGCTCAACACCCGGAGGCGCCAGCTTTAGAGAGAATAAACTTTCTCCGGGGTCCAGGAGTTCACTGCAGGTGGTTGGCTGGGGGACTAGGATTCGAACCTAGATCAGCGACGCCAAAGGCCGCTGTCCTGCCATTGGACGATCCCCCAGTATGAGACCGGCAAAGGGTGCGCCGCTTGGCGCTCCTATCTGTTAAAATTATAATGATTTTCCCCCCAGCCGCGCAAGTATTTTGTCCGGTGAAGCCCTTCGATCGTTCCCATTTCCCAAAATTCCCTTGACTTGCCCACCGCCGGGGAACAGTCATTCATGGGCCTTTGGCCCACCCATAAAACATGAAAAGGTGGTATTGGCTGGTGGCACAGCCTTTCCAGGCTGTGCAGAACAAACCTGCCACTTTGGCACAGGCTGGAAAGCCTGCGCCACCGATTTGAGGAACTTTTCGGACCAGAGTTATGGCACAAAGAGCTTTACGTTTTCGTTCTTTCTTCTTATAATATATGTGAATACTTTCACAGCAAGGGAGATCTAATCGTGAGTTTTCTCATCGCCATGGCCGGCAAAGGCGGTACCGGCAAGACTACCGTGGCCGGTATGCTGTTGCGCTATCTGGTGGAACACGGCAAAAAACCGGTGCTGGCGGTGGACGCCGACGCCAATAGCAATCTCAATGAAGTTCTGGGGCTTGAGGTGGATAGCTCCGTGGGCGCGGCCCGGGAAGAGATGAAAAAAAGCGGCGGCATGGTGGACATGACCAAAGACCAGCTCATCGAGATGCGCATCAACCAATGCCTGGTGGAGGCCGACGGCTTCGACCTCATCGCCATGGGCCAGCCCGAAGGGCCGGGATGTTACTGCGCCGCCAACCACCTGGTGGCCCGCTTCATGGAGGTCCTGGGGAAAAATTATCCCTACGTTCTGATGGACAACGAAGCGGGCATGGAGCACATGAGCCGCCTCACCACCAATGCGGTGGATCTCCTGGTGCTGGTGAGCGACCCCTCCTGGCGGGGGATCCAGGCAGCCCGGCGTCTCAAGGACCTGGCCCAGGCCCTGAAGGTGGTGGTGGGCCGTCCCGTCCTCATCGTCAACCGGGTGACCAACGGTTTGAGCCCCAGAACCACGGAGGAAATCGCCACCCAGGGCCTCGAACTGGCCGGCTTGATCCCCGAGGATCCCCAGGTGGCCGAGTTCGATAGCCAGGGCCGTCCTACTTTTACCCTGCCAGCCGATTCCCCAGCATTAAAAGGAGCTTACGCCATCTTCGACCGGTTGTTTACCTAAGTTCATTACCTGGAAACCCCGGGAGCGTGATTTTTTGCTTGACAGGTTGCCTAATAAATTATTATTTTCACAATGTTTATACCTCCGCAGTTTTAACAATAAAGATAAGATCCCGGCAATTCCGGAAAAATTAAGGAGGGAACTACCTTGGCATTTGAAATTCCCCAACAGAAGTATTCTGGCGCGATCAAGACGGTAACCATCGGCAAAGGCGATAAAGCCATCACTCTGGGAGGAGAAACCTCCTACCCCTTCTATGTGTTTGAAGGGGTTATGCCCCACAAGCCCCGGATTGCCATGGAAGTATGGGACAAGGACCCGGGCGAGGACTGGGCCGGTCCGGCGTATGCAGCCATCCAGGATGTGGCCAAGGACCCCGTAGCCTGGGCCCAGAAGTGCATCAAGGCAGGCGCCGAAGCCATCGCCCTGATCCTGGTGAGTACCGATCCCAACGGCGACAACGCTACCCCCGAAGCGGCTGCGGCCACGGCCAAGAAGGTGTTGGCCGCCATTGACGTGCCGTTGATTGTTTACGGCACCAGCAACGTGGAGAAAGACGCGGAAGTGCTGCCCGCCGTGGCCGAGGCCTGCGCCGACAAGAGCATCACCCTGGGCCCGGTGCAGGACAAGAACTACAAGAAGATCGGCGCTGCGGCCCTGGCTTACAACCACTCGGTTTCAGCCAACTCCCCCATCGACGTCAACCTGGCCAAGCAATTGAACATCCTTCTGGGCCAGTTGGGCGTTAAAGACAGCCACATCCTGGTGGATCCCACCACCGGCGGCCTGGGCTACGGTATGGAATATACCTATTCCGTCATGGAACGGGACCGCATGGCCGCCCTCACCCAGGAAGACGACAAGCTGCAACTCCCCATCCTCAACTATGTCGGCCAAGAAGTGTGGAAGGTGAAGGAGTGCAGGCAAACCAACGAAGAAGCGCCGCAACTGGGCGACCAGACCAAACGGGGCATCCTGATGGAGGCCATCACTGCCGTGGACCTGCTCCTGGCCGGGGGCGATCTGCTCATCATGCGCCATCCGGAATCGGTGAAACTGGTGAAAACCATCATCCAGGAACTGGCGGGCTGAGGCGCCGCCGCAACCTGGATTAGACTTACCATCTTTCCCAGAGCTCAGCCCCTCTTCAGCCAATCGCAGTACATGTGTAACTACCGGGTATGGGGCTCTGTTTCCAAAGGGGGGCCATGAAGGTCATCCCTAAAAGTGAGAAACTGGAGGAGAAATTAATGGCTGAGTTAGATTTGGAAAAACTATCTATTGACCCCGCGACCCAACAGATGCTGAAGAAGGCCAAGGCGGACGGGGTCGAGACCATTTGGGACCGGGCCGCGGCTATGAAGCCCTGCCCCATCGGCGCCGAAGGCGCCTGCTGCCGCATCTGCTCCCAGGGTCCCTGCCGGGTGCCGCCCCCCAAGAAGAAGGAAGGGGAGACCAGCGAAGAGAAGAAGCAGCGCACGGGCCTGTGCGGCGCCACCGCCGAGACCATCGTGGCCCGGAACTT
>JAGVPN010000039.1 GCA_020052215.1 Syntrophobacterales bacterium | reverse complement strand
GAGATGCGCCAGATCCTCTATGAGGTGCAGACCGGCGAGTTCGCCAAGGAGTGGATCCTGGAAAACCAGGCCCGGCGCCCGGTGTTCAACGCCTTAAGGCGCCAGGAGGCGGAGCACCCCATCGAGGAAGTGGGGAAGAAACTCCGGTCCATGATGGGGTGGTTAAAAAAATAGGGTAAAAGGGGAAAAGGGGAAAGGGCGAAAAGGGAAAAAACATGAGAGAATCTGATTTCCTTAACCTTTTCGCCTTTTCGCCTTTTCGCCTTTTACCCCTTCAGGCGGACGGCTGTTAACGATGCCTTCGTCTTCCCCAAAAGGACGAGGATTAATCGCGGCTCAGGGGTATCCCTTGATCCTGGCCGGGGTGGTCCTGATCCTCCTGGGGTTGGTCGGGGGCTGGCCCTGGATCACCGGCTTGGGGATCCTGGGAGGCGGATTTTTCGCCTATTTTTTCCGGAACCCGGAGCGGGATATCCCCCGGGGGCCGGGGGTAATCGTCTCACCGGCGGACGGCTTGGTGGTCCGGGTGGACGAGGTGGAGGAGTCGGAGTTCCTGCACGGCCCGGCCCGGTACGTGGCCATCTTCATGAATGTCTTTGACGTGCACGTGAACCGGTCCCCGGTGGCGGCCGTGGTCAAGGAAATGCGCCACCGGCCGGGGGAGTACAAGGTTGCGTCCCGCGCTGACGCGGCCAGCCGCAACGAACAGCAGGCCCTCATGCTGGAAAATGAGGCGGGGCGGCGGATCCTGGTGGTCCAGATCGCCGGGCTGTTGGCCCGGCGCATCATCCCGTGGGTCAAACCCGGCCAGCCTCTGGCCCGGGGGGAGCGGCTGGGCCTGATTTGTTTCGGCTCCCGGGTGGATCTCTACCTGCCAGGGGACAGCCAGATTGAGGTTAAGACCGGTGATCGGGTGAAAGCCGGGAGCAGCATCATCGGGAGGTGGCATGAGTTTCCGCCGGAGACGTAAAAAGAAAGACAGGCGTCGCTTTCGGGGCGTGTACCTGCTGCCCAACCTGATCACCACCGGGAGCCTGTTCGCCGGGTTCTATGCCATTGTGGCCGCCATGGACGGCCGGTTTTATCCCGCGGCCTGGGCCATTCTGGTTGCGATGATCCTGGATGGGTTGGACGGGCGCGTCGCCCGGATGACCAAGAGCACCTCCGGCTTCGGGGTGCAATACGATTCTCTGGCCGATCTCGTGGCTTTTGGGGTAGCCCCGGCCATCCTGGTATACCTCTGGGCCTTGAAGGATTTCAAGCAGTTCGGTTGGGCCGCGGCCTTTCTCTTCGTGGTTTGCGGGGCCCTCCGGCTGGCCCGCTTTAATGTACAGACGGGCTCCATTGACCCCCGCTACTTTAATGGCCTGCCCATCCCGGCAGCCGCCGTGATGGTGGCCAGCGTAGTGGCGTTTTACACTGAACTGGGCGAATTCGCCCCGGAACGCTCAAAGTTCATCCTGATAATAATCTATGTCCTGTCTTTTCTCATGGTGAGCAACATCAAGTACATCAGCTTTAAGAAGGTTGAGCTCTTTCGGCGCCACCCCTTTCACACCCTGGTGGGCCTGGTCTTGATCTTCGTGGTGGTGGCCACCGCACCCAATATCATGGGGTTTTTGCTCATGTCGGCTTATGTGGGCTCGGGGCCCATCAGCACCTTTATCTATCATCGCCGGGTGGCGGCTAAAGGAGAAAGTGAGACCCCGCTCCCGAAGCCTACCGGCTCTCAGAGTTTTGATCTGGGAGGCGGGGGAGAGACCTGAAAGCCGGCCTGATTGACCGCACCTCCACTCCCTGTCCCAGAACGGTTTTTCCAAATAGCCTGATAAAGATTGGCAAAATTGGGGAGCGGCTGCCTAAGGCAGAACAGCGGCCCCCGGCTGTTTATGGGCAGGCGAGGGCGCCTGCCTTACATTTTAATTTCATGGGGCGCGGGTGGATAACCCGCAGGCAAATAGGTACTTGATGCTATGGCGGCGGTGAGGAAATTTTGTTTCATAGTTATCGGCGTGCTCCTAAGTTTGCTGGTGGCCTTGGCCGTGGCCGAAGTGGCCGTGAGACACATCAGCCCCCAGGAGGTGGGGCCGGTGCGGTTCGCCTGCCACCCGGAACTGGGTTATATTCCCGTGCCCGGTCAACAGGGAGAGCGCAGGCTCCCCGGGGTTTTTACCTTCCGGTACAGCAACAATTCTCTCGGGTGGCGCGGCCGCCGGGAATACCGGGAGGTGAAGCCGACCGAGTACCGGGTGCTCTTTTTAGGGGATTCTTTTACCTATGGGCTCGGGGTCAACGATGACCAGACCTTTGCCGTCCAGATGGAAAAAGACTTGAGAGCGGGCCGCCTATCCGTGGAAGTGATGAACGCCGGCTGTCCCGGCAAAGGCACCGATTATGCGTTGAAGTGTTTCCAAACGGTGGGGCGCAAATTTCATCCCGACCTCACCGCCCTGGGCTTTTTGGGGAACGATTTTCAGGACAATGCCCGAGGGGAGTATTATACTATCGGCAGGAGAGGGGAACTCCGGGTTAAACCCATGAACTGCAACCCGGACAACATAAAAGCCGTGCTTGACCGTCTCCCCGCTTACAACTGGCTGATTTCCTGGTCCCAGGCCGCCAACTTGGTAAAGCAGGCCGGGGTTGATTTCATGGTTAAACGGGCCCAGAAAAATCACTCTGACGTCAGCAACGGCTTGGTGGTATCATATACCAGGAGTGCCAGCGGCTATGTCACCGCGGCCAACCAGAATTTAACCCGGATCTATATTGAGCAATTGAACGCCGCAGTAAAACATGCCGGTGGTGAACTGATGATGTTTTATATCCCCGTCTCCCAGGAAGTGCTCGAGTATCGCCAGACCCGGACAACCTCCGCCGATGAGCGGGCGATTCAGCGCCTCGCCGCGGAAAACGGCATGATGCTGTGGTCCTTGACCCCCTTGTTGGCCCACTCGGGCCAACCTATCGATCGCTTATACCATCAAGAAGGTCATTGGACCGCCGCGGCCCATGAAATCGCGGCCCGCTACCTGAGCCGGCTCATCCAGAGCGGGCTGGTGCGGCGCCGCCAGCTGAATCAATCTGACTCTATCAAATAAAAAGGTTTTCTTATGGTACACAAAATCTTTATCTTCGATACGACCCTGAGGGACGGGGAACAGACCCCCGGCGCCAATCTCAACGTGGACGAAAAACTGCAGATCGCCCGGCACCT
>JAGVPN010000477.1 GCA_020052215.1 Syntrophobacterales bacterium | reverse complement strand
GCCCGCCTGGAGAAGGCCCGGGCCACGGGGAAACCTCTCCGGGTCAAGGCCGGGTTCGACCCCACCGCCCCGGATTTGCACCTGGGCCATACTGTGCTCATCCAAAAGCTCAAGAACTTCCAGGACCTGGGGCACCAGGTGATTTTTCTCATCGGCGATTTCACCGGCCTGATCGGCGACCCCTCGGGCAAGAGCGAGACCCGGCCGCCCCTGACGGAGGAGCAGGTCAAAGCCAACGCCGCCACTTACGAGCGCCAGATCTTCAAAATCCTGGACCCGGACAAGACCTTGATCGACTTCAACAGCCGCTGGATGAAGCCCATGCTGGCCCAGGACCTCATCCGCCTGGCGGCCCGGCACACCGTGGCCCGGATGCTGGAGCGGGAGGACTTTCATAAGAGATATACCAGCCAAACTCCCATCAGTATCCATGAGTTCCTCTACCCCCTGATCCAGGGCTATGATTCCGTGGCGCTGGAAGCCGACGTGGAGTTGGGGGGCACGGACCAGACCTTCAATCTCCTGGTGGGGCGGGATTTGCAGCGGGAGTACGGCCAGCCGCCCCAGGTGGTGATCACCCTGCCCCTGCTGGAAGGTCTGGACGGGGTGCAGAAGATGAGCAAATCCCTGGGCAACTACGTGGGGATCGACGAGCCGCCCAAAGAGATGTTCGGCAAGCTCATGTCCATTTCCGACGATTTAATGATGCGCTATTATGCATTGTTAACCGACATTACCCCCAAGGCGTTGACCGGGCTAAAAAATGACCTGGCTTCGGGCGTCCAACACCCTCGCCAGGTGAAAGAAGATTTGGCCAAAGCCATGGTGGCCCGTTACCACAGCCGGGCCGCGGCGGAACATGTTGCCCTCGAGTTTATTCGGGTCCTGCGCGAGCGGGAGTTGCCGGAGGAGATCGAGGAGGTAACCCTGAGCACCAAAGGTGAGTTCGACGATTCATTTTCCGGGACCAGAATCGAGTCCTTTCGGCTGCCGCATATCCTGGTGGGCAGCGGCACTGCTCCCAGTACATCTGAGGCCAGGCGCCTGATAAATCAAGGTGCAGTTAAAGTCGATGGGGAGAAAGCCACTGATATTAATGCCGCGCTGCCGCCAGGGGGTCCTTATACCATCCAGGTTGGCAAGCGTCGCTTTATCAAAGTGAAATTAAGGAGTTAAGCATGACCCCGGACCCGGTGCAGGTGGTGATTTATGACGCTCCCGCGGCCCCGGCGTCCAGTTGCGCCTGCGGCTGCGGCGGCCATCACGACCACGGCGACCCCGGCGACCCCCTGGCCGGGGTCAACCTGGAGATGCAGGCCAAAGCCCTGGCCATGACCCTGGACGCCGCTTTCCCCGGCCAGGTGCAGGTTTCGTATATCAACGTGCTTACCGACCCCCGGGGGCCGAGCCTGCCCCAAACCGCCCTGCTGAACTCCCGGTCCTACCCCGCCCCGCTGGTGTACATCAACGGCCAGGGGCGGTTCGCCGGGGCGCTGATCCCGGAGCGTATCCGGGAAGAGGTGGGAAAAATCCTGGGAAAGCAATAGTATTTGAGGCGGAAAAAAACGGGAAAATGGCGCAATTCACGGCAATCTAAGATGGGTACTTGACGGGAAAGACAATTTAGATAATAATTCCTATTCAGGATATATTCACGATTAAAGCATCACCTTCCGGAGGCCGGGTTTCAATCCAACCGGCCCCTGGGGTCCTGGGCGACCGATTCAAGCCGAGAGGAGGTAACCATACCTGATGGACGTGCTGATGCTGTCCCGTCTGCAGTTTGCCGCGGCCACCTTTTTCCATTTCCTGTTTGTGCCCCTGACCCTGGGCCTGTCCATCCTCATCGCCATCATGGAAACCATCTATGTCAGGACCGGCGACGAGGAATACCGGCGCATGGCCAAATTTTGGGGCAAGATCTTCCTGGTGAACTTTGCCGTGGGGGTGGTGACCGGGATTACCCTGGAATTTCAATTCGGCACCAACTGGTCCCGGTACTCCCGGTATGTGGGGGATATCTTCGGGTCGCTGTTGGCCATCGAAGCCACCCTGGCCTTTTTCCTGGAGTCCACCTTTCTGGCGGTCTGGGTCTTCGGTTGGAAGCGACTGTCGCCCCGCCTGCATTGCGCCTGCATCTGGCTGGTGGCGTTCGCCTCCAGCCTCTCGGCCCTATGGATCATCATCGCCAACGCCTGGATGCAGCACCCGGTGGGCTATGTCCTCAGGAACGGCCGGGCGGAAATGAGCGACTTTATGGCCGTGGTCACCCAGCCCTTCGCCATCCAGCAGTATTTTCACACGGTGAGCGGCGCCTATATCCTGTCAGGCTTCGTGGTCATGGGGATCAGCGCCTATCACCTGTTGCGGCGGCAACATACGACCTTTTTCACCAAGTCCTTCCGCCTGGCCCTGGGGTTCGCCCTGATTTTCTCTGTGGCCGAGGTCGTCCAGGGGCACATCCACGGCGCCGAGGTGGCCAAGATTCAGCCCACCAAGCTGGCCGCCATGGAATCCCTCTGGGACACCCAGGCCGGGGCCCCCATGTGGCTGCTGCTGATCCCCGACCAGGAAGGCGAACGGAACCTGGTGGAGTTCGGCCGCATCCCCGACGCCTTGAGCCTGCTGGCCTACCACTCCCCTAAGGCCGTGGTCAAGGGGCTCAAGGACTTCCCCAAGGGTGACCGGCCGCCGGTGGCGCTGACCTTTATCTCCTTCCGCCTCATGGTGGGCCTGGGCTTTCTCTTTGTGCTGCTCACTGTGGTGGGCTGGTTCAAACGCCGCAAACTGGAGTCCAGCCCGGGCTACCTGAAGGTGATGCTCTATGCCATCCCGCTGCCCTATCTGGCCCTGGAGGCCGGCTGGATAGTGACCGAAGTGGGCCGGCAACCCTGGATCGTCTACGGCCTGATGCGCACCTCCGATGCCGTGTCTCCCATCGCCGCCTCCCAGGTGGGGGTGACTCTGGCGGCCTTCATCCTGGTGTACTCGCTGTTGGGCGCGGTGGCATTTTACCTCATGGTCAAAATTGCCCGGCAAGGGCCGGAACCGGCGCCGGCCGTCGCCAATTCGGGGGAGGTCGCATCATGATGCTGCCGACTATCTGGTTTGTGCTTTGGGGGGTGTTGTGGGCCGTTTACTTCATGCTGGACGGCTTTGATCTGGGACTGGGGACCCTGATGCCGTTTCTGGCCAAAGACGATACCGACCGGCGGGTCATTTACCGGACCATGGGACCTTTCTGGGACGGCAACGAAGTCTGGCTCATCACCGCGGGCGGGGTGACCTTTGCGGCCTTCCCCACCACCTACGCCGTGATGTTCAGCGGCCTCTATTCGGCCCTGATGCTCATTCTGTTCGCCCTGATCTTAAGGGGCGTCTCCATGGTCTTTCGGGGCGAAGTGGACGACCCCCGCTGGCGGCGCCTGTGGGACACGGGCCTGTTCCTGGGGAGCTTCCTGCCGGCTCTGCTGTTCGGGGTCGCCTTTGCCAACCTGTTCAAGGGCATCCCCATCGACGCCGAGGGCATCTTTCAAGGGAACCTCCTTACCCTGCTCAACCCCTACGGCCTGGCCGGGGGCATCCTGTTCGTACTGCTGTTCCTGGTTCACGGCTCCTTGTGGCTGGCGGTCAAAACCCACGGGGACCTGCACCGGCGGGCGGCCCACCTGGCGGCCACCACCTGGCCGGCGCTTCTGGGCATGGCCGTGATCTTCCTGGTGGCCACCAAGCGGTGGACCACGCTCTTCGACAACTACGCCGCCCAACCGGTCCTGCTCATCATCCCGGTGGTGGCGGTGGCGGCCCTCATTGCCATGCGGGCTTTCATCAAACGGGCCCAGTGGTGGAAGGCCTGGTTCGCTTCCAGCGCCACCATCGTGGGGATCACCCTGTTCGGCGTGGTGGGCCTCTTTCCCGACCTGCTCAAATCCAGCCTCAACCCGGCCTACAGCCTGACCGCCTTCAACTCGGCCTCCAGCCCCCTGACTTTGAAGATCATGCTGGGCGTGGCGTTAACCTTTGTGCCCCTGGTAATTGCTTACCAGGTCTGGGTCCACTTCCTCTTTAAGGGAAAGGTTTCGCCCGAAGACGTGGCCCCGGAGGAGGACTATTGACCTGAAATTACGCCGTAAAACCGGCGAGGCCGCCTGGTCCGCCACCGGGAGGAGGCGGCCCCCGGGGCCCCGGGCTGAAGGGATGGCTGCAGCAGTTCCGGGGAAGCAGGCGGTGAAGCCTTTGAAATTTTGCTTGTATAAACAGGTGTTCTATGTAAAATTGTTTATACCTCTTTTCTTATATAACGACCT
>JAGVPN010000389.1 GCA_020052215.1 Syntrophobacterales bacterium | reverse complement strand
GAACGAACCGGGGTGGAAGAATTGATTTCCCTGTGCAATGTCCTCATCCAGAGCGAAGGCCTCGGGACCAGTATTGCCCAGGCCCTCAAAACCCAATCGGATTATATGCGCACCGCCCGGCGTCAGAGACTGGAGGGCATGGCCGCCAAAACCCCGGTCAAACTGGTTTTCCCGACGCTGCTCTTCATTTTTCCGGGGATCATGGTGGTTCTCTTGGGGCCAACGATTATTTACATGATGACTCAACATCCATAAGGCTTAGTATGGAAATTTTACAAGCAGTTATCTTTGGACTCTTGATCGGCGGCATGATCACCTTCCTGGGCTTTTTTCTTCAGCAGCGCCACTCCTCGGTGCGGCGGCGGCTTCAGGCCAATCCGCGTCAAGATACCGAGTTAATGCGGCCCCAAATGGAAGACAAACCTGCCTTCTTGAACCCCGAACTGGTCGAAAAGCTTGAAAGGAAATTCGATCTGAGAAGAGACGGCGCCACCATCAGACGACTCCAGGCAAAGCTCACCCAGGCCGGAATTTACTCTGAACGGGCCATCCCTCTGTTTCTCGGGGTCAAATTAGGGGGACTGCTGGTCCTGCCGATATTAATCTTATTCTTACTGTGGGGGAAAACCAGCCAGACCAGCCTGTTGATGGGGATTCCCATCATCCTCTGCACCTTGGGATATGTTCTCCCCAATTTCATCCTGAACCGCATCATAAAGGCCCGCCAGCAAAAAATTAAGGAGTCCCTTCCCGATGCTCTGGACCTGCTGGTGGTCTGTGTCGAAGCCGGCCAGGGTTTGGACGCCGCCATCAAGCGGGTGTCGGAGGATTTGCGGTCTAGCAATCCCGTCATCTCCCAGGAATTGATCCTGGTGAACCTGGAGATTATGGCCGGGCTGGAGCGGCAGCAGGCCTTGAAGAACCTGGGGGAACGGACCGGGGTGGAAGAATTGATTTCCCTGTGCAATGTCCTCATCCAGAGCGAACGCTTCGGGACCAGTATTGCCCAGGCCCTCAAAACCCAATCGGATTATATGCGCACCGCCCGGCGTCAGAGACTGGAGGGCTTGGCCGCCAAGACCCCGGTCAAACTGGTTTTTCCGATGCTGCTCTTCATTTTTCCGGCCATCATGGTGGTTCTCTTGGGGCCGGCGATTATCCGGCTCTCAGAATTCTTCAGCAAGGGGGGGTAAACCAGGAAACCTGCCGGATGGGGGGGGAGGGTTCAGCCGGGGCCAAAACCTCCCCCTTTTTGACCTTACATCTTCAACTCATCCCGGGTGTTGGCCACCGCCGCGGCGGATTTCTGCAGCATGGCCTCTTCTTCCTTGCCCAGTTTCAAGGTCAGGATTTTTTCGATTCCCCCGGCTCCCAAGATCACCGGGACGCCGAAGTAAATATCCTTCAAGCCGTACTCTCCATTCAGATAAGCTGACACCGGCACCAGGCGTTTCTGGTCCTTGAGGATGGCCTCGGCCATCTGCACCGCCGCGGCCGCGGGGGCATAATAAGCCGAACCGGTCTTGAGAAGAGAGACGATTTCCCCTCCGCCTTTGCGGGTGCGTTCCACCAGGGCGGCGATGCGCTCCGGGCCCAACAGGGCGGTGAGGGGCACGCCCGAGATGTTGGTGGCGCTGACCACGGGCACCATGTCGTCGCCGTGGCCTCCCAGGACCATGGCCTGGATCTCCTCCACCGCTACGCCCAATTCCATGGCGATGAAGCAGCGGAAACGCGCCGTATCCAGGATGCCCGCCATGCCCATGACCCGCTCCCGGGGCAGGCCGCTCACCTTCTTGGCCACGTAGCACATGGCGTCCAGGGGGTTGGCGACCACGATCAGGAAGGCCTCAGGCGATTTAGCCATAACTTCCTTGGTCACCGCGGCCACGATGTTTTTATTGGTGTTGATCAGATCTTCCCGGCTCATCCCCGGCTTCCGGGGGATGCCCGCCGTGATGATCACCACCTGGGAGTCTTTGCTGGCGGCGTAGTCATTCGCCCCCACCACCTCGGCGTTAAAGCCGAAGATAGGACGCGCCTGCATCAGGTCCAGGGCTTTGCCCTGGGGCATACCTTCCAACAAATCCACCAACACCACATCGCCCAACTCCCGGGCGGCAGCCCAATGTGCACACGTAGCGCCAACGTTGCCCGCTCCTACAACGGTAATCTTCGGGCGACCCATAACCTACCTCCTCATGAGATGTTATTGGGGAAGGGGGACATGGGCCGTCCCAGGCCTCCCCGGTATTGCTCTTTGTCAACCTTATTTTTTTAACCCGTTTACGTTTATCCTGCAATGAAAATCTCTCGGCTTGACGTTGACAGCCTGAAGCCCCGCGCCTATAATCCCTTACTGGATAATGCCTATGGGAATCTTGGTCTACCTGCGGGCCTCCCGGCTCCCCTTTCTCACCGGCTCTCTCTTTCCGGTGGCCGCGGCCACGGCCCTGGCCTATTTCACGGACCACACCTGGAACTTCCTCTTTTTCGGGCTTACCATGCTGGGAGTGGCCGCCCTGCACCTGGGAGCCAACCTGATCAACGATTACTACGACTCCTTTGGCAGCGATCCCTTGAACCGCAATTTCACCCCGTTTAGCGGCGGCAGCCGGGTGATCCAGAATCGACAGATGAGCCCGGAGCAGGTCAAGACCCTGGCCTACCTGCTGTTCGCCCTGGGAGTGGGATGCGGCCTGGTGTTGATCTTTCAGGGACGCCCCTGGGTGGCCCTGGTGGGTCTGCTGGGTCTGGCCGCGGCCTGGTGCTATTCCGCCTCGCCGGTGCAGCTCATGAGCGGCGGCCTGGGGGAACTCATGATCTTCCTGGCCTTCGGGCCGCTCCTCACCTGGGGGGCCTATTACGTCCAGACGGGAAAACTCAGCCTGGTGGGGGCTGCCGTCAGCCTGCCCCTGGCCTTCCTCATCACCGCCATCATCTGGATCAACGAGTTTCCTGATATGGAGGCGGACCTGGCCGCGGCCAAGCGCCACCTGGTGGCCCGCCTGGGGCTGCAGGTCTCCCGTTGGGTCTATGCCGCCTTGATGCTGGCCCCGTTTGTCAGCCTGTTGGTCCTCATGGAAATATTCCGTCTGCCCGATCTCATCGTGGCGGGCCTCTTGCCCCTGCCCCTGGCGGTACGGGCCGTGCGCCTGGCCTTCCGCACTCCGCCCACGGACCCGGAGTTTGTCCCCGTCCAGGCCCTCACCATCCAGACCCACTTCCTCACGGGCCTGACCCTCACCCTGGCCCTGCTGTATGCGGGCTGGTGGCGGTGAGAAGAGCTGTCAGCTATTAGCGGTCAGCTTTCAGCTAAGGCTATGATTATTCTCGTCCCCAAGCTCCTGCTTGGGGACGCATTTGGAGCCAAGCTCCCGCTTGGCAATAGCAATATGGGGGTATTCAATTGACTCCAGTATCCACAATATGTAGTATTTTTAGTTATGGAGGATTACCCCCGGACACTCTCTGAGTTCGAAGAAAAGTTTT
>JAGVPN010000040.1 GCA_020052215.1 Syntrophobacterales bacterium | reverse complement strand
TAATGCGCTCTCTTTTCCGATCACTGGAATCCTTTCCGCCCCAGACGGATTGACCCCTTGAATCCTCATGCAATTATCAACTCTTTTGGAGATAATCCCAATCTTCCATCTTTTGCTCTGACAACAATTTAGTATTTAAGTCAATTATGATGGACTCGTAAGAAATCGAAATTCAGACGACAAAGTAAAAAGCTCATTATGCAAGGCGCACGAATCTTGAGGAATGAAGCGTACTTATTGGTACGCTGCAATGACGAAAGATGAAGTGCAACACGGCAGAATGACTTTTTACGAAGCCGTTAATTTTATAAATATCAAATTAATAACCTATCCGCAATATTTTATTAAGCTGCCTGCGGCGGGGAGTTTTATTCCTGAATTTCGAAAGTTCATATCCGTTCCCGATGATGAAAACCTCGGCACGTCCGGCTCGCATTCATCAACTCGCGGCTCCATATTGTGGTTAGTTTTCATTGACATACAAGCGTGGCTACCTTATACTCACTTCCAGTAAAAGCAAGGCATTAGAGACCTTTGAAAAACATTAATTGCCGTGGCGTTAGTTCAACTAAGGAGGGACCTATGGTGACGCACAACAAGAATGCCGTGGTCACCGGCGCTGGGTCAGGCATCGGCAAGGCAGTGGCGCTTGCCCTTCTGCGCGATGGATATCGCGTGGCCCTGGCCGGGCGCCGTCACGATCCGCTTGAGCGAACGGCAGCCGAATCGGCCAACCCGGCCCAAGCCCTGATCGTGCCGGCTGACGTGCGCGATGCCGACGCGGTGCATGCTTTGTTTGCACGCATAAAGGAGGGCTTCGGCCGGCTGGATCTGCTCTTCAACAACGCCGGGATCTTCGTGCCCGGCATCGAAATCGATGAACTGTCCGTGGCACAGTGGAAGGCGATGGTGGACACCAACCTCACCGGGTCTTTTCTCTGCGCCAGGGAAGCCTTTCACTTGATGAAGACACAGAACCCGCGCGGCGGGCGCATCATCAACAACGGCTCAATTTCCGCGCATGCCCCTCGGCCGAATTCCGTGCCCTACACGGCGACCAAACACGCGATCACGGGGCTGACCAAAGCCATCTCTCTGGACGGACGCAGCTACGATATCGCCTGCGGCCAGATCGATATCGGCAACGCCGACACCGGCATGGCGGCCGGCTTTGCCAAAGGAGTGCCACAGGCTAATGGGCAGATGGCGGTCGAGCCGTTGATGGACCTTACCCATGTGGCCAGTGCGGTGCTCTATATGGCCGGTCTGCCGCTCGAAGCCAACGTCCAGTTCATGACCATCATGGCAACGAAAATGCCTTTTATCGGGCGAGGGTAACGCCCACGTCAGGCCGAGGTCCCATTGACGATAATTTTAGCGATAAGGAGATAGGACAAAGACATGATATCGAGTAACACGACAAGGCCGGGTTCGGGCCGGCTGCGGCTTCGTGACGGGATTCAGCAACACTACCCGGACGTGCTGACACCGGCGGCCCTTGATGCGTTGGAAGCCCTGGCCGGGTTCAACCGCAAGCGCCGGCAAATCATGCACGCGCGCATCACGCGGCGGGCCGCGCGTTTTAAAGATGGCCTGCGGATCGGTTTTCTCGATCCGGCCGCTGCAATCGCAGACACCGGGATCACCGTGCAGCAGGCCCGCGCTGGCCGGTTCGACGGCTCGGATATCCCCCACGACCTTCAGTGCCAGTGGATCCAGGGCACGGGCCCGGCCACCAGGCCGCGGTCAACTGTGGAGGCTGGGATCCGTAACGTCGCATATGCCCTGCTCTCGGGCGCCGACGGCTGGATGTTTGATGGCGAGGACGCCCTCGGCCAGGTCGATACCATGTCGCTGGACAACCAGCGCAACCTCGCCATTGCCCTTGCCGGCAAAGAGCTTTTCCTGCGCATCGCCGAAAACGTTGCCGCGGAGATGAACGCGTGGGCCAATAGCTTTTTCGGCCGCGAGATCATCAAGGACTGGAGGCATCAGTTGGATTTTACCACCCGCATTTTCCGCCCCCGGGGCCTGCACCTTGACGACCGGCACATTTGTGACGGCAACGGCGCGGGTTTTTCAGCCGCGATTGTCGATGCTGCGCTGTATGTTGTAAACAACTACCGGACCCTGCGCAGCCAGGACCGCTCGATTGTCCTATATCTGCCCAAGATTCAGACCGCCGAGGAGGCGGCTCTGTGGAACGCCATCCTCGACGGTCTGGAACAGCACCTTGGTCTTGCCGCCGGAACAGTGAAGGTCTATGTGCTGGTCGAGCAGCTCGAAGCCTGTTACCAGTTGATGGAGATCCGGGCCGCCCTGGCCTGCCGTTTTGTCGGCTTCAACACCGGGCGCTGGGACTACATCAACAGCGTGGCCGACGCCCTGGCCTGGGACAATGTCTTCCACAATCCCAACATCGACGCCATCACCATGACCTATGGCTACATGCGGATTTATGAAGACCGCGTGCGGCGCGCGGTCAATACGCCTGACCGCAACGGCCATTTCGCCCTCTGGCAGGGAGGCATGGAGCCCAACATTCCGGTCGGTTCAGAAAAGGGCGTGGCCGAGGCGATGAAGCGTGCGGTTGCAGGCGGTCAGCGCGAGCAGCAGGCCGGAGCCAGCGGCAAATGGGTGGCCCACTGGAAAATGGTCCAAATCGTCCGGCCGATCTGGGAAAAGGCCGGCGCCGCCAACCAACTGGGCCGCAGCTTCCCACCGCTGACCTACACCCCAAAGGACGCCGCTGACCTGATGCTGCTCGACTTAGGCCCGCGCACGGTGCGCGGGGCCCGCGACCTGCTCTCGGTGGCACTGCAGTACGGCAACGCCTTTGGCCGTGGATTTCAGGCCGCGGCGCTCAAGCCGGCCGATTTTTTTGGCAATGACGACGTGCTCTACCTGATGGAAGATATGGCCACCGGCGAGATCCGCTTGAGCATTCTCTGGGAGTGGCTGCACAAGCAGGCATGTTTCACCGAAGACGACGCGGCCGGCGGCGTGAAGGTCGGAGACCAACTCACACCCGGGTTCTTCGACAAGATGGTGGCCGAGGAGTATGAGAAGCTGCGCCGGGCGCAAAACAGGGACGTGCACGACGACTCCAAGGACACCACCCTGCCCATCGCCCGCGAGATCGTCGAGCGTTACGTTAAAAATCCGTTCAAGGCCCCCTGGTACGTTGACTTGCTCAATCTCAACCTCAACAACTATGACCTGGCGCGCGCCCGCCGGCGTATAGAGGACTATCTTGCCGCCTTCGGGCGCGACGGCACACGCCTGACGGCCAACCCGGACGTCAACGTTCCTGCCATATAGCGCCCTGGTGCAGTCTGGAAGTGTTGGGGTCAGAGACCGCCGGCGAGCCTATGGGGCCATCCGAGTTTTTCGTCACACCATTTTGCAATGGAAAGGACACGATCGTCGGCGAATCGTGGGCCTATGAGTTGTAGGCCAAGGGGTAGCCCCTGCGGGCCCAGTCCCGCCGGGATGGTAACGGCGGGGACCCCGCACAGGGACCAGATGGTGCAAAAAGCCGGATCTCCGGTCTGGGTGAGATCCGCGGGGGCTTGGCCAGGTGCCGGGGGCGTGATAGCCGCGTCAAATCCGCTTAAAAAGGTATCCATAGCACCGGCGAGTTTATCCCTTTGTTCCAGGGAACGGACCAGGGCGGATTGCCCTATGCCCAACCCCTCATCGATAAGCCCGTTGAGACGCAGGCTGAGACGCCGGCGGTCGCGTCGCTGCAAATCCGCAAAAACCTTCGCCCCCTCGGCATACATAATGGTGCGGTGCACGGCGTGTGCGCGTTCGAAGGCCCGCGGCAACTCCAGTTCTTCCACGGTGGCGCCTGCGGCGCGCAGTCGCTCCGCCAGTGCAAGGAAGTGGTCCCGGGCGTTTGCATCAGCCAGATGCCAGACAGGGGAGCGTACAGCGGCAAGTTTCGGAAGACCCGCCACGGGGGGTAAATCACCGGATATAACGCCATTTTTGCTGCAGGCAGCCGGGTCAGATTTTTCCCCTCTCTCCAGAACCGCTGCCAGAAATGCGGCATCCGGCACGCTGCGGGTGAACACGCCCACCTGATCGAGGCTGGGGCTGAAGGGATGGATGCCGCTTAGAGGGATGAGGCCGGCGGTCGGCTTGTAGCCCACGACCCCGCAAAAAGCCGCGGGGCGAATCACCGACCCGTTGGTTTGGGTGCCGATCGCTGCTGGAACGAACCCCATGGCCACCGCCGCGGCCGAGCCGCTGGACGATCCTCCGGGCGTATGGTCCGGGTTCCAGGGGTTGCGGGTCTTGCCGGGGGTAAAGAAGGCAAACTCCGAGGTGACGGTCTTGCCCATCACAAAGGCGCCGGCGGCCTCCAGACGCCGGACCACTGTGGCCGAGCGCTCGGGGACAAAACCTTCAAAAATAACAGACCCCATGGTGGTTGGAATGTCCTGGGTTTCCACGATGTCCTTGATCCCAATGCCGATGCCGTGAAGGGGACCAAGGGACGCGCCGGACCGGCGTCTTTCATCGGCATGGCAGGCCAGGGATAGAGCTCTGGAAGAATCGATCCACTGGAAAGCCTGCACCCTCTCCTCGTGTGCCTGTATCCGTTCCAGAAGCGCGCAGGTGAGGTCTTCGCTGCTCAGATCCCCCTTGCGGATGGCCCTGGCCGCTTCCTGCAGCCCCAGACCGTGAAGCGCAGTTTTGATTTTCGATTTTGGATTTGAAAACAAAGAGCAGAATTCCTATCGTCCTTCAGCCTTCAGTTTTTAGCCTTCCTGCCTTCAGCCTATTGACCCGAGCCGTCGCCTGACGGTTCAGGATTGAGCAGGTTGGGCGGTTTTCCCGTGGTCAGGGCTGCCACCAGGTTCCGGGCGGCCAGCATAGCCATTGCGTGCCGCGTGGCCGCAGATGAGCTGGCAATGTGAGGAGTGAGGACAACGTTTTTCATGCCGACCAGGGCCGGGTTCAGGGCCGGTTCGTTTTCAAAAACGTCAAGTCCGGCGCCGGCCAGCCGGCCGCTTGTCAATGCCAACACCAGGGCCGCGTCGTCAACCACACCGCCGCGCGCCGCATTGATTAAAATAGCCCCCGGTTTCATCATGGCCAGTTCCGGGCTGCCGATTATATGGTGGGTTGATGGGGCGTAGGGCACATGAATGGTGAGAATGTCGGCGCGGGCCAAAAGCTCATCCTTGCTCACGAAGGTGGGATTGCAGGCAAGTTCCACATCGGGGTCTGCCTGCCGGGTACTGTGATACAGGACCGTCATGTCGAACCCCGATGCCCTTCGAGCTACCTTGCGGCCGATCCGGCCTAATCCCAGGATACCCAAAGTGGCATGGTGCACGTCTGCGCCAAGAAACTGCTTGAGGTACCAGCCTTTCCACAGACCCGAACGCAGATGGGTATCGGACTCCACCACCCGCCGTGCCGTTGCGAGAATCAGCGCCCAGGTGAAATCAGCAGTGCTGTCGTCCAGAACCCCGGGCGTATTGGTGGCCATGATCCCAGCCCTGGAGCAGGCCGTAAGGTCGATGTTGTTAAAGCCCACGGCCACATTGCACACCGCTTTTAAATCAGGACAGCGCGCCAGCAGTTTGCCGTCAATCCGGTCCGAAAGAGTGATGACGGCGCCCTGTTTATCGGAAAGCCGGGCGGCCAGCGTATCGGCATCCATCGGTATATCTGCCTGATTGGATTGGACCTCAAAATACAGCGAAAGGTATACCAGCACATCGTCAAAAACCTCTCGCGTCACGAGCACTTTAGGCTTCACGAACACATCCCTCCCTACCTTTATCTGCTGAACACAATCTTCAAAACAAGTGGCAATGCCGTTACTTTGTCTGTTTAACCGGCCTTGGGGGCCTTTTTGACCCGGAAATCTTTTGTCAAAATCTTCCCCTCAGAGAAGAGAAACACAATGCCGATCAGGCAGACAACGCTGCTGATAAAGGCGCAGATAATTTGGACGAATGTCGGTGGCTTAAAAATACTGATCAGACATAACGCCGCAACGGCAACAACTATGGTAACGAACCCGACCAGTTTTTCCAACATAGTTCACCCCTCATTACGGCTAATTTTGCGTTGACGGATCGTTGTCCGGTGCTTGCCCGGAGCGCACAATGACATAAAGCATGAGACAGCCCACGGCAATCACGAGACCAAAAAGAATAATTGGATGTACGGGCAGCATGGTGATCAGCAACCACAGAGCGAAATTACCAATGACGGCGCCGACTACAGACAAAAAATGTCGCATCTTTTCCCTCCTGACGTAGATTATAGTGATTCACCGTACACCCCACTCCGAAATCCCGGGAAGCCTTTATCATCATTTGTACACCAGGGACGGCACCCACAGACCGATCTGCGGGAAGAGGTAGAGCAACAGTATGGCCAAACACTGGATCACCATGAACGGCAACATCCCGATGAAGATCTGGTTGAGCGTCACGTGCGGCGGCGCCACCCCCTTCAGATAAAACGCAGCCATCGCGACGGGCGGTGAGAGGAAGGCCGTCTGGAGGTTCAACGCCACGAGCAAACCGAAAAAGAGCGGATCGATGTTAAACTGCGCCAAAAGCGGGATGAATATCGGCATGAAGATAACGATGATCTCGGTCCACTCCAGCGGCCAGCCCAGGAGGAAGATGATCACCTGCGCCATCAGCATGAACTGGGTCGGCGTCATGTTCATCGATTTCACCCAATTGTTGATGATCTCCTGACCGCCCAAAAGCGCGAAGGCCGCCGCGAAGATGCTCGAACCGATGAAGAGCCAACAGACCATGGCCGAGGTCTTCGCGGTCAGGAAGACCGACTCCTTAACAACGGTGAAGTTGAGCTGTTTATAGGCCGCCGCCAAAACGAAACCGCCGAAGGAACCCATTGCTGCCGCCTCGGTCGGGGTTGCGAGCCCCACTACGATCGTCCCGAGGACCCCGAGAATGATCAGGGCAAGAGGGAAGAACGATCCGAGAAGCATCTTGAAGATCTCGAGCCGGGCGAAGGTGAAGATTACATAAAAGATCACCGTCCCAGTCGCGATAATGCCGAAGGTGATCCAGAACACGAGCGGAGGGGGATGGCGAGGCGGCGCCTCCTGTACCACCGGCGCCGTCGGCGTTACCGCAACAGAGGGTTTCGGAGCCTCGGCCGGGACCGCCTGAGCTGCCTGATCGGGTTCGGCCGGTGGTTCCTGCAGGCCGCCCTCGGTCGAGGGTTCCTGCAGACCGCCGGCTTCGGGCTGCTGGAGGATGCCCGTATCGGCGGACATTTCCATGGTCGATTCGGCGCCCATCTCCTGCAAGCCCGAAGTATCCACGAGTGAAGGTGCGGTCGTCCAGAGGTAGACCACCAGAACGATAAGCGCCGCCGCGAGCGCCGGCAGGATTGCAATGATCATATGATTGACCAATGTCTTCATCGGGACATCGGCGTTACGCTTCCCTTTTATCGCGCCGATCAGCCCCACCAGGACATTGTTGCTCTTCGTCTTGCAGATCACTTCCGCGAACTTGGGCAGGAACACGCACGCGTCCTCCTCGGAGAGAGGCGGGGCGATGCTCGGTTTGAGCTTCGCGGAGATAATGATATAGCCGAGATAGAGGCCGGTCAGCATGAAGCCGGGCAAAAACGCCCCGGCATAAAGCTGGACGACCGAAACGCCCGCGGTTGCGCCGTAGAGTATCAGGAGGACCGACGGCGGGATCAGGATGCCGAGGGTTCCCCCCGCGGTCACGACCCCCGCCGAGAGCCGCACGCTATATCCGGCCTTGAGCATGGCCGGAAAGGCGAGGAGGCCCATGAGCGTTACGCAGGCCCCGATGATCCCCGTGGCGGTGGCGAAGATCGCGCAGGTGATGACCGTCGCTACGGCGAGCGACCCGGGGATCCGGGAGGTCGCCAGGTGAAGGCTCTTGAAGAGCCTGCCGATCAGGTTGGCCCGTTCGACCAGGTACCCCATGAAGACGAACAGCGGTATCGAGATCAGAACGTCGTTGTTCATGACGGCATAGGCCCGCTGCGCCACCAGATCGAACACGTGCCCCACCGCTGTATGAGGGTCCTGGCTGTAATAGGCGAAAAAGGCAAACAACGTTCCCATCCCCATGAGCGTGAAGGCGGTGGGAAAGCCCAACATGATCGCGATGACGATCATCGCCAGCATCAGGAGGCCGAGGTGGCCGTTGGTCCACTGTGCGAACGGCGGCATCATCCACAACACGCCGATCACCACGAGGATCATGATAGATATTCCAAACCAGGCTTCCTTTTTCATTTGTCGCCCCCTTTTCCGTCCATCACATACTCATCGAGCTGGGCGATATCCTCGTCAGTGACGTTCACCGTCTTCTTCAGTTTTTCGACGTCGACCTCCTCGACGTCCTGGATGCGCGAGGGCCACTCGCCGGTCTTGAGGCACAGGACGCAGCGGACGATCTCGACAATCCCCTGCACTAAAATGAACGCCCCGGCAACGGGGATGATCGTCTTGAAGTGGTAGAGCGGGGGACCGTCGGCGGTGATGCCCGAATGCTCGAAGATCGCCCAGGACTCGCCGGCATAGGTGAAGCCGGCCCAGCAGAGCGCGGTCACCCCGGGGAGGAAGAAGAGGATGTAGAGCGTCAGGTCGAGGCCTGCCTGGACGCGCGGCGGGAAAAAACCGTAGAGGACGTCGCCGCGGACCATGCCGTTCTTCGAGAGGGTGTAGGCGCCCGCCATCATGAAGAGGGTACCGTACATCTGGAGCATCATATCGAAGGCCCAGGCATGAGGGGCGTTCATAGCGTAGCGGGCGTACACCTCATAGGTGATCAGAAAGGTGAGCGACACGATGAGCCAGGAGAACGCCTGCCCCGCAAAGGTGCTGATTTTGTCAATGGTAAACAGCAATTTCTGCATAGTGAATCCTGTCCTAAAAAAGAGCCATCCAGGCGCAGTCTGCGCCGGGATGGCCGATCAATGGAGCCGTAAACCTGTTACTTTTTCTTCGGTTCAGCTTTCTTCGGTTCAGCTTTCTTCGGTTCAGCTTTCGCAGGTTCAGCTTTCGTGGGCGCTGCCTTCCCAGGCGCAGCCTTCGCGGGCGCTGCCTTCTTGCCGAAGTAATGGTTATAGGCCATGCGCCGGTTGACGTTGTAATCCATGTCCCAGGCTACCGAGCGCTTCGCGAACACCAACTGCGATTCGAGAACCTCCTTGAACAAGGGGTTTTCCGCCGACTTCTTTGCTGTGACCTTATCGTAAGCTAAGAGCTGGGCCTGCAGGATCGCGTCGGGGGTCTTGTAGAACTTGACCTTGTCCTGGGTTTGCATCCCGATGTAGTCCTTCGAGTAGCGGTCGACTGACTTCCATGACAAGTCGGCCGAGGCCGCCTCAACCGCGCCATCGATGATCGCCTTCATCTTGTCCGGCAGCGAGTCGAACTTGGTCTTGTTGAACAGGATCTCGAAACCCTCCGCGTTCTGGTGGTAGCTCTGGAGCATGCACACCTTCGAGACGTCGGGAAAGCCGAGCAGGCGGTCTGAGGAGGCGTTGTTGAACTCGGCCCCGTCCAGCAGGCCGCGATCCATCGCAGGCACGATCTCACCGCCGGGCAGCGCGTTTACCGCCAAGCCCATGCCGTTGAACACGTCAACAGAAAGCCCCACGGTGCGGTACTTCAAGCCCTTCAGGTCCTCCAACTTGGTGATTGGTTTCTTGAACCAGCCGAGCGGCTGTGTAAACATCGGCCCATAGGGGAAGGAAACCACGTTGGCGCCGATGGACGCGTAGATCTTCGCCAGCAGCTCCTTGCCGCCGCCGTACTTGTGCCAGGCCAGCATCATGTTGGCATCCATGCCGAAGCCGGGACCCGATCCCCACAACGCCAGGGCATTCTGCTTGCCGTAATGGTAAACCAGCACGCCGTGGCCGCCGTCGAGCGTCCCCTTGGACACGGCATCGAGCAGGCCAAAAGCCGGCACCACGGAACCAGCCGGCAGCACCTCGATCTTGAGATCCCCGCCGGTCATGTCGTTCACTTTCTTGGCAAAGTCGAGGGCATACTCGTGGAAAATGTCCTTGGTCGGCCAGGTGCTCTGCCAGCGCATTGTAATCGGCCCCTCGGCCTTGATGACATTTGGAAAACCCGCCGTGGCGGCTATGCCGGCCACTCCTGCCACTGCCGCCTTCTTCAGAAACCCGCGCCGGCCGATTTTCTCATCCTCTTGTTTCTTACCGATCGTTTTAGTCTCTTCTTTCTGCATCGCCATACTCTCCTTCTGAAAAGTTGATTGTTTGCTTTCCCGGTCGAGATGATGTTTCAAAAAAATTCAACGACATTAAAAAGAACTGTAAAACAATGGCCGACTTTTACAAACATCCTTTTAAATGTCAATATTTTTCCTAAGGAGGCTCTTGCAAAAGTCTCTAAGATTTATAATTTTTGTATTTATTCGGTGTGTTGCTCCCTGGAACTTTCCGGCCATGATTCCCCACGGCCGGATGACGCCCATTTGCCTGGCCACCGGAAATACCATGGTGTTAAAGGCGGCCGGTTTTGTACCTTAGAGCTCTATGCGCCTGTTATCCCTTCTGATCCTCGGCCTGATCCGGAAGCTTCCGCAATAAGGAATTTCCGGTAATTATAAATGCTTAGTTGGAACAAAGCTGTTCGCACATAAAAAAATTATATCACGCACAACAGTTTGTATTCTTTGCAATTTAAACGGATTTTGTTAAAGGATATTTGTAAAAGTCATAGGGGAGTGTGGTGTTGTGACGGATTTGTGTTCAAACAAAACATCCCTCTGTTTTTATGTCAGGTAATGCGGAAACGCTGTGACGGGGTTTGAAATCATCTGAGCGGGTTTTACTTAAAAAAAAGTTTGAGATGGTCGGGGCGAGAGGATTTGAACCTCCGACTCCCTGCTCCCAAAGCAGGTGCGCTACCAGGCTGCGCCACGCCCCGATTATTTTGGTTTTGTGGTTTTGGAAATAAGTTGGGCGTCAATTACCATGCTTTATTTTTTCCTGCAAGCTCATATTTTGAAAAAAGCATATATTGTCAGTCTTAATGAATTGGTAAAAATCCGAAATTCAGACGGCAAAGTAAAAAGCTCATTATGCAAGGCGCACGAATCTTGAGGAATGAAGCGTACTTTTCGTACGCTGCAATGACGAAAGATGAAG
>JAGVPN010000270.1 GCA_020052215.1 Syntrophobacterales bacterium | reverse complement strand
ATTTCGTCCCTCAAGTGCTGCAACCGGAGATGTCCGAAGCATTTAAGCCCGTACCTGGCGAGGATGGAGGTTGGCCTGGAGTCTGCCGGTGGTGCCGTCAGGTTGCAGAGCAGGGAGGCGGTAGGCTAAGCAACAGTCCACTTTTGGGTTTTCATGATCTTTTGATCCTTCACTTGGATGCAGATGTTGCGGGGGCACATTATCCCAACGGTCACATTCAAAACCCATTCCCAGACCCCACACTCCCCTGTGAGGAACCCTGTCCGCCGCCATCTGCAACCACAGACCGCCTAAGAAATGTCGTGTTGCGCTGGTTAGGCGAACCGGCGACCCCGCCCCAAGTAGTCCTTTGCATACCATCCAAGGCCTTGGAAACCTGGCTGCTTGTGAGTTTGTTCCCTGAAGATAGCGTCGCTAAAAAAAGTGATGTTGAATGCCACCCAAAACCGGCAGAAACCTTACAGGGGAAACCAACGGAATGCCGACTTGTAAGAAGTGGTAGAAAAGATCGTGAAATGTACCAAAAATGTGCTCCCCAGTTTGTCAGTAAATGGCATGCCGTGACCGCAACGTGCTCGGAGGCCGCCCGTTTTGAAGATGACTTTTTATGTGCCATCGCACAACTTTATCGGTAGTAGGAGCACTTTGGTGATCCCCAATGAATGGAAACGCATGACTGAAGTTTACCTTCCCATTGCGGTGGTCTCGAAGCGCTCCACCATTACAAAGATATTTGCTTAGCTACTACTCCATATTACCTGCATGAATTGCACTTATTTGCCTCGAAGCAGATCAATTTTATCCCGTTCTTCCCGGGGCCGCTCAAGATGCACCTGCCCTGCCAGGCTGGCGGTATCCCGCCCGGCCGTCCGGGGATCTGCGCGGTGCTATCCCTCCGGCCTCTGGTAAGCACATGGCAACCATCACTGACCCGAAGGAAATCGCCGGATTGCTGCGCTCCATTGACGATTACCGGGGTGGTATCGTGACTCGTTGCGCCCTGCAATTGGCGCCCTTGGTTTTTGTCCGGCCGGGGGAGTTGCGACAGGCCGAGTGGTCTGAATTCAATCTTGAGACAGCAGAATGGAGAATCCCTGCAGAGAAAATGAAGGCGGGCGCCGTGCACATCGTCCCGTTATCAAGACAAGCCATAGACATCCTGCGGGAGATCCACCCCTTGACCGGGCATGGCAGGTATGTCTTTCCGAGCCCCAGGACCGATTCAAGGCCGATGAGCAGCAACGCTATTTTGTCCGCCCTGCGGCGCATGGGGTATGCCAAGGATGAGATGAGCGGCCATGGTTTCAGGAGCATGGCCAGCACATTGTTGAATGAACAGGGGTGGAACCGGGACGCCATCGAGCGCCAACTTGCCCATGCCGAAAGAAACAGCGTGCGTGCGGCGTACAACTATGCCGAGTTCATGCCGGAACGGAAGAAGATGATGCAGACCTGGGCCGACTACCTGGAAGGGATCAAGTCTGGGGCCAAAATCATACCGATACGGGCTACGGGATGAAAAAAGTGGCCGCTCAAAAGAAAATCACTCTTTCCACACCTCGGCGGTCAGCGGCAGCTCATTGAGCTCAGCGCGGGCTTCGCGCCAAGTTGGGTAATGCTCCCTAAGGATGGCCATGAAGCGGTCGTTGTGTGTTGGCTCCAGCAGGTGCACCATTTCGTGAACGATAACGTTGGTGGGGAAGGTCTTGTCCAACTGGGCCATGACCCCGCCGATGGAGATATCCCGCTCCACCAGGTAGACCTTAAATCCCGCCGCGGCCGCGTCCAGGCTGGCCTGCATACCAGCGATGCCACCACCCGCCACCAGGATGGCTCCCACTTTCCCCCCCGTCCGGTTACCCATGATCGCTCTCCCCACAACACCCAAAGCGGCTTAGACAGTCGAATTCCGCCAAGCTGAAGCTGGGCCGATATCCTTCCAAAGAGGCAAAGGTTATTCTTCTCTCAATATGAGCAAGATATATGCCATGACCTTGAATTTTACGGCAGCAGTTGAAGGCGGTTGTCTTTCCTTAGCTTTCCTCACCGGGAAATCACTTTTGACCAAATGGCTCATGGCCTGGCCGAGTTCACCCGGCGGTTTTCTTAGCCGGTGTGGCTGGAAGTCTTCCTCCTGGCGGGGGTTACGGGCCTTCTATCCGAAGTGGAGAAGATCGCCGCTCTGGCCTGGCGAATCCAGCCGCAACGGGTTCAGCTTAATACGGTATTGCACCCCCCATCCGAAGAGTTTGCCTGCCCGGTCTCCTGGAATCAGATGAAGGAGTTCGCAACCTTATTTGATGGGAAGACGGAAGTGATCAGTGAAGACAATAAATCACGGTCCTTCGTTTTGAACGAGGTGACCCGACATCCTGGCCTTGTTAAGCCGGCGTCCCTGCACGCCTCAAGGGATTTCCGAAGGTCTTGGCCTGTATATCGGCGAAATGACCAAGCGACTGCAAGCGCTGGTTGAGTAGGGGTCAGTGACAACCGTTCGAAATAATAAAAATATTTTCTATGAGACAGTGATGACGAAGGTAAAAGGAATTCCTATCAACCCTGCAAATTAAAGGAATCAATTTGAATCCTTGGGAGATTAATTTGGGTGCATATTGTTCCCATGTATCCTTTCCCAACTAGTTTCAAGGGCGCTGTGGCTGCAATCCCTTCTTGGCACATTATTTGATGTAAAAATTGTCAGAAGCGAATTTCAACCAGGCGTGGTTTGACATAAGCACTTGTCAGAGCCGCCAATGCGACCAGGCTGGCGCCAAGCATCAGCACCAAGCAGGAGGAGACGAATCCCGTCTTGAGGAACAGCTTCGGCATATCCGGACGCCTTGGGTAATGGGGTTTCAAAGTCCACAAAGAGATTATTCTTAAACAAAGATTTATAATCGGATAGCCACTTTCCGGAGCTATCCAGAGAAATGGAGGTGAAGGGAATGGCACCCCCGGAAAAAGAAATTTCTATGGAATGCGTCCTGTGCGGCTATACGGCCTCAGGGAAGTTTGAGGGGGATATCTGCCCCCAATGCAGTCTTACTTACTGGCGTTGCAGCAATTGCCGGTACACGATCACTGCGGCTAAGCCTCCGGATGAATGTCATAGTTGCCACCAGAAAGCCGATTTTCTCAACATCACCTGCTACACCCCGGAATGCGGCGGGCCCGGGCAGATTGACCCCCGCCTGTAGGCTATTTCTTGAGAGGCAATACGTGAAGGTCACCATTATTTATGACAACGAGACCTGGCAGCCCGGGCTTGAAGCCGACTGGGGGTTCTCGTGCCTGGTGGAGGAAGGGGGCCGGCGATGGTTGTTTGACACTGGGGCCAAAGGGGAAGTGCTGCTTGCCAATATGGAGAATCTCGGCATTGATCCCCAGACCATCACGGCTATCTTCATCTCACACTCCCATTGGGACCATTTGGGGGGGATTGGCGGATCTGCTGCGCCTTAACCACGATGTCCGGGTTTACCTCCCCGGATCGTGCCCCAGGCCTCCGGAGGCCCGAGTGGTGATCAGTGTCCAGGGTCCCCTGGAAATTTCGGAGAATTTTTTTCCACCGGGGAATTGCCAGGCGCGGAGCAGTCCCTGGTGGTCAAGACAGAAAAAGGTCTCGCGGTGATCTGCGGCTGTTTCCACCCCGGAGTGAGAACCATTCTGAAGGCCGCCTCCCGGTTCGGGCGAGTCTCGGCTCTGATCGGCGGCCTGCATGGGTTCAAGGAATATGCGGTTCTGGCAGGTTTGGAGTTGGTCTGCACCTGCCATTGCACCCAACACCGGGCGGAAATCATGGCGCGTTATCCGGAAACTGCGGTAAGCGGCGGCGCCGGTCGGGTGCTGGAGTTTGGTTAACCCTTAGGTCTCCTCAGCCTGTGAGTGCAAAGCCGAACCCACCGGATGAGCGGCGGCAGGGCGGGATGCCGGTTCACCCATTCCATCAGGCTTGCCGAGTTGGCATGCGCAAAAAAGGAGGAAAAGTGACAGAAAAACCTTTAGACAAATGCGTGACCCCAGCCAAGGGGCCGGTCCCGGCTCCGGCCGCGGAAGCAGCCCTAATTCCCCACCAGCCACCTGCCAAGGAGGAGCCCAGGATGATCGCCAAAGTCGGCAAACCCGCCCCTGACTTCGAAACCGCGGCCTATATGAACGGCGGTTTTCAGAACCTTAAACTTTCGGATTATCGCGGCAAATGGTTGGCGCTGTGCTTCTACCCGGGTGACTTTACCTTTGTCTGACCTACTGAGCTGGCGACAGTTGCCGCCAAGTATAAAGAGTTCCAGGCTCTGGGCGCGGAGTTCCTGTCTATCAGCACCGACAGCCGGTTCTCCCACAAGATCTGGCAGGAAGAGGAGCTTGCCAAGATGGTGCCCGGAGGAGTGCCTTTCCCGATGCTCTCGGACCCTAACGGGCGCATCGGCGAGGTATATGGCGTTTTCGACGAGGAGGCCGGGGTGGACATGCGCGGCCGCTTCATCATCGATCCGGATGGTGTCATTGTAGCCTCGGAAACCTTGACGCCGCCGGTGGGCCGGAATCCGGCCGAGTTGATCCGTCAGATTCAGGCTTTCCAGCACGTGCGGGCCACCGGTGAGGTCTGTCCTTCGGGCTGGCAGCCAGGAAAACCCACTCTAAACCCGGGCCCCGAACTGGTTGGAAAAGTCTACCAGATCTGGAAGCCGGAACAGGCTTGAAAAAACCAAACAATCGGAGGACAGCCATCGAATTCTGCAGCATCGTCAAGCCTGGCAAGGATGAGGGCAGAGAAAAACACGTGCCCTACATCGCTATTGATAAGGGACACAAGGAAGGCAAGGACATCGTCCGGGTCGTCGTGGGGCACCTTATGGGAACTGGAGAAAGTATGAAGAAAAAAGGTCCTGATTTGACCAAATCACCCGATTGGCCTCACTTTATTATCCATAGCATGGCCGACGGGGTCATCACAGTGGACGGGGAGATGCAGATTACCGATCTCAACCGGGCCGCTGAAAAGCTTACCGGCTATTCACGGCAAGAGGCTCTGGGGCGTTTTTGCGGCGAGGTGCTCCAAAGCAGCCTGTGCGGGCGGGAGTGTCCCTTGAAGGTGGCCATGGTCAGCGGAGAGGCGGTTTCCCGGGAAGCAATCTTGCAAAATCGCTTGGGTCAGAAAAACGAGTTCATGTTGACCGCCTCAGCTCTGCGGGACAATCAGGGAAACCTTTTGGGAGGCGTGGAAACCTTTCGCGATATCGGCCCGATTAAACAGATGGAAAAGGAGCGCCGCCAGCTGGCAGGCATGTTCGCCCATGATTTGAAAGGCCCCGTAGTGGCGATGGGCGGCCTGTTGAACCGTCTCGTTAAGGGAAAGGTGGGAGAACTCAGCGAGCCTCAGACTGCCTACCTTGAGACCGTTTACCAGGAAGTCCAGCGGCTGGAAAAGCTCATCAGCAATTTTTTGGATTTCGTCCGGCTGGATCTGCACATCCTGACGCCTTTGCCCAGCGCCGTCCAGGTGGAGAAGGAATGCCAGGAAGTCATGAACCGTTGCCAACCTCTGGCTGGAGCCAAAGATATGGCCCTGGAGCTGGAATTCCCTCAGGACGTCATCGTCCTCCAGGCCGACCCTATCTTATTCCAGCGGGCCCTCTGCAACCTCATCGAAAATGCCATCAAATATTCTCCCTCCCAGAGTCGCGTCGTCCTGACCGTGCGCGATCTGGGGAGGGAGGTGCAATTTGCGGTGAAAGACCAAGGGATAGGAATTGCCCCGGAGGATCAGCCGCATCTGTTTGAACTGTTATTCCGTGGCAAAAGCTCTGGCACGGAAACTGGATTGGGGTTAGGACTGGCCATTGTCAAACGCATCATAGACGCGCACGGCGGCCGTATTTGGGTGGAAAGTGAAGAGGGGAAAGGAGCCACGTTCTTTTTCACTTTGCCCAAGCGGTATCGCCCTGACTGAGAGGAAGATAGTTGCTATCGTCTCGTGTCAAAAAAACTTCGGCTTATTAGAAATATACAAATAATTGATAGAAATCAGCATCTCCCGCCATCGCCGGGTACCGGTTTTGAACACCTCTTGTACATGGCAATTCTCACAGACCGAGTTGCGGCGATGAAAAATTTCATAACAATGCTTGTCGATCACGTCATCGGAGGAACGTTGATCGAACTCCAGGAGGGCCTGATTTACCTTCAGGATGCGGAAGTCTCGGTCGTAAATGGCCAGCGGGGCGGCGAAGCTATCGAAAATTCTCAGGATAAAATGTTCCTTGCCCGCAGTATCTGGCTGGGAAGGCAGAAATTGGACCGCCATAGGCCTCTCCAGGTATGTATGGATTTTGTACACTAATGGGTCAGACATTAATCTAAGAACATAAATTAAGAGGTTTGCCAAAAAAAAATTTTTGAGCGAAGCCTGGATCTGATGCAACGGAAGTTTCTGGCTTCATTATTGCAAAATCCATCGCTGTTAGACCGGTGATTTCAGGATAAATTGAGGCTGACCAGCCCGAGAACCGCTCCGTGGGAAGGAGAAAAAAGGCATGCTTCTCAAATACTGGGAAAAATACCGGTTGACTCAAATGGACTGGCAACCGCAATTGGCCTCCATGGGGGTCAGTGAAAGCCCAATCATTGAAGTGATTGAGCAGGTCCTGGCCGAAAAGGGAGAGGCCATCATCTCGGTCTACCTGTTTAGCAGGCTCTCAGGAGAACCAGGCTCGCTGGTGGTCTGCCACGATCTCGGCCGCGGCGCGATTTCATTCGGGGCCAATATCCAATGGGGCCAATGGGATGAAACCTATGAAATCCTCACCGTTGATGGCACCGGAGAGCAATTTAATTTTGATGGTAACCCGGTGGCCGAGGGCGACGATGGGGCCTGTTCTTTGGGAAATATCTGAAATTCCTCAAAGGGAAAAATGCCAGGGGGTCTTGAGATTGGGTGGCCATAGCCTTGAGGCCCGTCTTTGGATATAGGGAGGTGCTTATGTCCATGTTTTTCTTTGACGAGGCCGATGAACTGGAAGAGTATCAGACCTTCCGGCGGCAAGACCAACCCCGGTGATGGAATGCCCCAACTGCGGCGCCGTTTTGGACCTGGCTAACCATGGGGACCTGGTTTTTGACGGCCGGGTGTGGTGCGACCGGTGTCACGAGTATGGCCGGGAACTGATACGCCCACGTGACCTGAAGGAGATCCAGGCCTGGAGTAGCATGATTTGCCAGGAATTCGGCTTTCCCCCGGTCCTCTTGGAGGAAAATCCCGATCCAGCGGTTTCCCGGCAAGACGCCCCGGTGTTAATGGCGGAAGCGGAGCACCGGCGCCGGTCCATCCGGTTTTATGCTCCGGGATACCGCCTGGCCACTCTCTGCCATGAACTGGCCCATATTTATACCGGCCAGGACCATAGCCGGGATTGGGCCATGATGTTTGCGCAGCTCGTGGCCTGGGTAAAAACCCGGATAGCAGAAGATCGCGGTCCCCAGGGCTTCAGAGCCAGATTGTCTATTTACGCCGGGGTGCCGCAACGCGTCTATTAGCCTGGAACCACCGGCAGCCTTGCCAGAGTCGCGAGGATCCGGTCATGAGCCTGGGCAAACGGAAAGATAGACGACGATGACGAAAATTGCGGTTGATGGCAAACTGTACGTAATAGATCCTATTTTTTCTATAGATTGTGGTTAGTTAGGTACTACTTTTTCTCGCATCACTTCATTCTTGTCAAGCGGTTTTTAATGAAGACCTCCTTTCCTGGATAGCCGAGGCAGGGGGCGCCTGCGAGAATGGGCCCTAAATTGCTCGTCGGAGCAGGCGCCCCCTGCCGGGTTAGGTGCGTAAGACTTTTATTCCATTGTCGGTATCATCCAGTTATCTGGAGAATCGCCGTCATGGCCCGGTGATAGTCCCGCTGCACCTTGAGATTGGACACCTGGCAGTACCGCTGGGTGGTCTTGATCCGGGTATGTCCCAGGAGATCCTGGATGGTCACCAGGGCGGCGTCGGCATTGAGAAGCTGAGTGGCCATGGTGTGCCGGAGCTGATGACACGACACCTTGAGCCTCGCCTGGCGAGCGTAATACTCCAGGCGTTTTTGGATACCCCGCACCGAGATGGCCTTGCCCCGGCATCTCCCTTTGTCCACCAAGAAGACCTCTTTGACCCGACTGGCCGGCCTCACCCGGAGGTACTGGTCCAGGGCTTCATAGGCGTCGTCGCTCAGGTACACCACCCGATCTTTGGCGCCTTTACCCTGATGAACAAAGACCTGACTGCGGCGCAGGTCCAGGGCGGACAGCTTTAGCCTGGCCACCTCCTCCACCCGCAACCCGGAACGGAGCATCAGCATGACCATGGCCCGATCCCGCTGGTGGTGAACGACCTTGAGGAGCCTCTCCACCTCTTCATCCCGCAGATGGCGGGGCAGTGGTCGGGACAGCCGCAAGGCATAACCGCGCTTTACCGGATTGACCATGGCCACCTGCTCTTCTTCAATGAGGTAGTGGTAAAACCCCCGGATGCTGTCCAAATGGCAGTTGATGGTCTTGGGTTGCAGCCCTCTATCCAGCAAGTGATCGAGGTAAGCCAGGAGCTTTTTATGATTCACCGCCTCAATGGGCACATCCACCCAGATCACAAACTGCTTTAGCGTGGCCATATAGTTTTTAAGGGTGTGGCCGGAGTAGTTCCGTCTCTTCAAGAACCGGCGGTAATTCAGGATGGCGGCGGTAATGGCCATAGAGTTCCCCTTTCTCGATGATCGTCATGGCCCGGAAGTACTCTTCCCGACGGGTGTTGTCCGTCAACCTGGCGTAACGCCGGGTCATCTCGATACTGCTATGCCCCAGAAGCTGCTGTAGACACTCCAGACGCATGCCGGCGTTCAACAACTCGGTGGCGCAGGTGTGCCGGAGGCAATGCAGACTATAGCCCTTATGCGCCAGCCCCGCCTTTTCCAGATACTTGACGAACCTTACTCGGGCCGCAGTGTAGCCCAAGCGCGGCCGTCCCTGGCCATAGAACAGGCGTTCCTTCGCCGGGTCTCGCTTTTTCAACCACACCGTTAAGGCCTGACCGGCGTCCTCACTTAAGTAGGCCACCCGGCCTACCCGGGTCTTCTGGGCTTCCATAATGATGATCTGCTTATCTCTGAGGTTTACCTCACTCATATTGGTTGCCAGCAGTTCACCGATGCGCATCCCGGTCCGGAGCAACAACAGGATCATGGCCCGGTCCCGGGGGTTCTCGATTACCGCCAGGAACTGCTGGACATCTTCGGGGTCTATGGCCCGAGGGAGCGCCTCCGGCAGCCTTACCCGCAGCTTCCGTTTCAGGAGATCTGGATGCGCCACCTCCCGATCTACCAGATACCGCACAAAGGCATAGAGCCACCTCAACCGGGTGGACACGGTGTTGGGCTGCATGCCCCGGTCCTGCTCATGCTCGATAAAGCTGCTCAAATCCTCCCGGGTGATGGTTTCCAGGGAGGTCCTCCCCTTCTCCTTCAGGTATGACAGAAAGATCCGCAACGTCACAAAGTTGTTGCGAATGGTGTTGGGCCGGCAATTGCGCCGTTTTTGGTCGTACAAATAGTCCTGGACGTACGGCCGCCCAAAAAGCCCCTTCTCGGCTAGCTGCCCTAACCACTTTTCAATGAGGGGATTTTTCCTGGGGGTTAACGCGTCCGTTTCTTGATCCGAATTCTCAGGTGGGTTGAACGGCTGGTGGCCTTTAAATTTCTCTTGAGGAACCTGCTCAATGGCCATCACTACCTCCTTTTCCTTAGAAAAAACAGGTAGATGATGACCCTGAAACCTATCTTCCGTCAATCATCTTTTTATTACGTACAGTGGCAAATATCTGGCGCAATGCCGCATGTGTGGGACCTGGGTAGAAGTCTGTCCCGAAAATCCTGAATACCGCAAGGCTGAAATTTTCTTTGAGGTGTTTCAGCTCAACTTCCATTGCTGCGGTCTCCTGCAATCGGCCACGTTCTTTGTCGAAAAAAATACGATTGACTTCCATTGAGATAGCTGCCGGCAGCGGTGCGATGATCCTGCCAACCATCGACCCGAACGGCTGGGTGCGTTTTGAACCCGGTATGCAGTCGGCAGATGCGGAAACAACGCCAACAAAAGGCTGGCACATATTGTGCTTTTAAGAATTTAGGATAGCTGACTTCGGAGATCAATTTATGGCCTTCAACCACAGGGTAAACGAGCCGAGATGATTGCCATACCGGTCATGCGGGGACGGGTAGCGCCGGTCTTGAACTGGTGCTCCCGGGTTTTGATTTTCCCTTCGACCCCAGAGGGGGAAATGGGCCAGGAGTTTTGCGCCCCGGAATTAGGACCCCTGGAACGCTTGCAGGTATTGCTGGCGAAGGGGGTGAACACGTTGATCTGCGGAGCCTTGAGCGCCGACTTACAGAAACGCGCCACCCATCTGGGATTCAAGGTAATTCCGGGAGTGGCGGGAGACATTGACGAAGTGCTTATGGCATACCGGCAAAATCGGCTGGACCAGCCGGAATTCTGGCTGCCAGGATGCCGGGGGCCCAGGCGGTATCGCCAAAACTTAGGCAAAGAGAATTGTCATTCAATCACTGAAGATCCCGGAGGTAAAGGAGTCATGCCAGGTGGAAAAAGCGGCAAAAGAGCAGGTCGCGGACAGGGGGGCGGTTCAGGCGGCGGATGCCGGGGAGCGGGGACCGGGGGATCAGGACCCGGCAAAAGATCGGGGACGTCGGATTTATGCCTCTGTCCAGTCTGCGGGGCCAAGGCCCCTCATGAACGCGGCATTCCCTGCTTCCAGGTGAACTGTCCCCAGTGCGGCAAACCTATGGTGCGGGAATGAGCCGGAGATTTGCCCCATGATCATCAGCATCGCCAGCGGCAAGGGAGGCACCGGCAAGACCACCATCGCCACCAACCTGGCGGTGGCCCTGGGGGAACCGGTGCAACTTCTGGATTGCGACGTGGAAGAGCCCAACGCCCATCTCTTTCTCAATCCCGTCATGTATCGCAGCCTGGATGTTCATCTTGAGGTGCCGGAAATCGATCCGGCCAGGTGCACCTATTGCGGCAAGTGCCGGGAAATCTGCCAGTTCAATGCGATTGCCATTTTGCCCAATGCGGCTCTGACGTTCCCGGAGCTCTGCCACAGCTGCGGCGGTTGCTTCCTGGTCTGTACCGAGAAAGCCATGATCTCGAAAAACCGGCTCATCGGCGTCATCGAAACCGGCGCCCGGGGACCTATAAGGTTCGTCCATGGACGGCTGCGGGTGGGGGAGGCCTTGGCCCCGCCTCTCATCCGCCGGGTCAAGGCGGAAACCGATAACGGCGTCCTGACCATCATCGATGCCCCGCCCGGCACTTCCTGCCCGGTCCTGGCGGCCGTCTGGGGGAGCGATCTGGTGCTCCTGGTGACGGAGCCCACGCCTTTTGGCTTAAACGACCTGGAACTGGCCGTGGCGGCGGTGCGGGAAATGGAGCTGCCCCTTGGTCTGGTCATCAACCGGGCCGATGTGGGCGATCGCCGGGTGCATGACTACGCCGCCCGGGAAAAAATTCCGATTTTCCTGGAGATCCCCTTCGACCGCGAGGTAGCTGAGACTTATGCCCGGGGCGAACTGATGGTGGAGAAGATGCCGGAGTGGCGGGGCCTGATGCTGTCGCTGTTTGAACGGATTCAAGCCGAACTTGAGGGTGGCAGGCTCAGAAAGGCGGCGGCAGGGAGCAGATGACTTCCCCTGCAGTCGCTACAAGGACGAATCATGCATGAGTTGGTGGTATTGAGCGGCAAAGGCGGCACCGGCAAGACCAGCCTGGTGGGCGCATTGGCGGCGTTGGGACGGCAACAGGTGCTCTGTGACGCCGATGTGGATGCCGCTGACCTGCACTTGTTGCTGGATCCCGACATTTTAGAGCGACATGATTTTTATGCCGGTCATCGGGCCGTCATCAGAGAGGATAGCTGTCTGAGGTGCGGGGAGTGCCTCGACTGGTGCCGTTTTCAGGCAATCAGCGCCGACTTTCAGATAAATCCTCTCCTCTGCGAGGGTTGCGGGGTCTGCTGGACGCTCTGCCCGGCGAAGGCCATAGATTTCCCGGAAAATCTCTGTGGACAATGGTTCTCATCCGAGACGCGGTTCGGGCCGCTGGTGCATGCCCGCCTGGGGGTGGCGGCGGAAAATTCCGGCAAGCTGGTGGCCTTAATTCGCCAGGAGGCGCGGCAGTTAGCCGAGGCCCGGGGCCTGGACTGGATCATTACCGACGGCCCCCCGGGCATCGGCTGCCCGGTGATCGCTTCCCTGGGGGACGCCTCGGCGGTCCTCATGATTACCGAGCCCAGCATCTCCGGGCAGCATGATCTGGAGCGGATCGCGGCTTTGGTGGACCATTTTCGCCTGCCCAGCTTTATATTAGTGAACAAAGCCGATCTCCACTGGCCCATGGCCCGGGCTATTCGCAAGTTTTGCGACGTCAAGGGCTATCACTTTATGGGATACCTGCCCTATACGCGCGATTTTATTCAGGCTCAGGTTGAAGGCAAGACCATCTTGGAGTATGATAGTAATAATCAGATAAAACAGGTGGTTGCCGGACTTTGGAAAAAACTACGCCAGGAAATCCACCAGCTGAATCCGCCGGAGCCGTCAAAAGCGACTGCCAGGGCCGCCCGGCCCTGAGTCACGCCGCGGCGCCATCTATCCTGCCGCCCCAGACCGCGACTATCCTGGACAGCATTGTTGACGGGGTCTTCACCGTTGACCTCAACTGGCGCATCACCTTCTTTAACCGGGCCGCCGAGGAGATCACCGGCATCCCTGCCGCCGAGGCCCTGGGCCGCCCTTGCTGCGAGGTCTTCCGGGCCAATGTCTGCGAAACCGCCTGCGTTTTGAAGCATACCCTGGAAACCGGCAAACAGGTGGTCTGCCAGCCCATCGCCATCCTTCAAACCGGCGGTAAAGAAATTCCCATCACTGTCAGCACCGCGCTCCTCAAAGACGAGCAGGGGAGAATCATCGGCGGGGTGGAGACCTTTCGGGACCTGAGTCTGGTGGAGGACCTGCGTCGGGAAATTAACCGGCAGTACCGGCTGGGCGACATCATTTCCAAGTCACCTTTGATGCAAAAAATTTTCACTTTACTGCCGGATATCGCCCGCAGCAACAGCACCGTGCTGATCCAGGGGGAGTCCGGCACCGGCAAGGAACTGGTGGCCCGGGCCTTGCACAACCTGAGCCGCCGGGCCCGCGGCCCTTTCGTGGCGGTTAATTGCGGGGCGCTACCTGATACTTTGCTGGAATCTGAGCTCTTCGGCCATACCGCCGGCGCCTTTACGGACGCCAAACGGGATCGCCGGGGCCGCTTTGCCATGGCCGAACGCGGCAGCCTGTTCCTGGACGAGTTCGGCGATGTTTCCCCGGCGCTCCAGGTACGCCTGCTCCGGGTCTTGGAAGAGCGCGCTTACCTGCCCCTGGGGTCTTCCAGGAGCGTCAAGACCGATGTGCGCATCATCGCCGCCACCCACAAGGACCTGGCCCAACTGGTGGAAGAGGGTGCCTTCCGCGCGGACCTCTATTACCGCATCAACGTGGTGAAGCTCACTTTGCCCCGCTTGGCCGAGCGTAAGGAGGACATCCCACTGCTGACCGAGTATTTTATTGAGCGCTTTAACAAGCTGCAGGATAAAAAAATCCTGGGTCTGAAATACGACACCCTGGCCATCTTCATGCGGCACGACTGGCCCGGCAATATCCGGGAGCTGGAAAACGCCATCGAACACGCCTTTATCCTCTGCCCCCAGGGCCTGATCCAGTCCGAACATCTGCCCGAGCACCTGCGCCGCATTAACCAGGCCATGGCCCTCCCCGAGGCCCTGAGCCTGAAGGAGCAGGAAAAGCGCTGCTTACGAGAGGCCCTGGAGCGCCACGGCTGGCGGCGTATGGCCACGGCCCGGGAACTGGGTATCGATAAAAACACCCTGCGCCGAAAAATCAAACGCTTCGGCCTGTCGCCGCCAGTAGACAGTAAAAAAATCCGCTGATCCCCCCGCAAAATTTCCTCTGTCCCCTCACTGAACCCCAATGGGAACAATTTGATGCCTTAAGGAGACAAACTTAGGTTCAATTTGTTCCCATTAGCAAGCGCGACCTCCTGCTGATCAACGTATCATGACCGCTACAAGCCCCTGGGGGACGGTTTAGCTCTCCTGGCACGCTAATTGATTACATGACTATTGAGCTATCGGGAACCAAGGAGTTTTATCTATGGGCAATGGTCACGCAACCACGATGAGCATGGCGGCAAGGAAACGCCGGACCACAGCCCATTCATCCAGGCCCTTATGGATCTCGTGGACGAGGGAGAGCAGCGCCTGAGCCAGCCCCAAGTGAGCCTGGTAGAAAAATCTGCACAAATCCTATTATCGGAGGAAACCGTGCCGGAACCTAATATTTTTAAAGTAGCTATACCACTGGCTGAGGGAAGGTTGTGCAATCACTTCGGCCATTGCCAACAGTTTGTCGTGATCCGGGTAAAGGAGGGAGTAATCGACGGAGAAGAACTCCATACCCCGCCGCCTCACGAACCGGGAGTCCTGCCCTGCTGGCTGGGGGACCTGGGAGTGAATCTCATCTTCGCCGGCGGCATGGGCCAGAGGGCGCTTAGCCTGTTTGCCGAACGGGGCATCCGGGTGATCACTGGGGTCCCCAACCTGGATCCGGAGGGTCTGATGAAAAGCTATCTCGCTGGCAACCTGATGAGCGGGGCTAATGTGTGCGACCATTAATGCATTGTCTCAAAGGGGATGGATTCAGCCATCCTTAAAAACTTTCCCCTACGGCGGCAGGGGTGGGGCTTATCCTTTTTAGGTAAAAATCCTCCTCCCCCTCTCCCTTCCGCCAGGGGAAAGCAGGCTTGCAACCTTTGGAATATTGGCTGTGCGATCTTAATGACGGCATGAAATTACGAAGTAATTTTACCACCCGGAAAGGAGGAATGGTGAGAGAGACAGAAAGCGGCGGCCTGCCTAACCAGACCGGCCAGGCTTTCGGTTTGACTCTATTTGCCGGTGGTCGATGCGAGCGAAGATGATGGCTGCAAGCCGTTAGGGCTCCGGTAGAGCGAGGTTCTCCTCGATAGCAGGGCAGGTCAGGTTGAGCAGGCGGCTCCAACATCACCCTTTGGTGGGGTGGGTGGCAATTGACCTCTCAATTTGCAGTTCCCCAAAAGGAGGGCTTATGAAAACCGTAGCCATCAGTGCCAATGGCAAGGACATCGACGCTGGCGTCGATCCCCGTTTCGGACGGGCGCGATTTTTTATCCTGGTGGACCCCGTCACTGAGGATTGGGAACCGGTTGACAACCTTCCCAACCTCTCTTCCCTGCAGGACGTGGGGATCCTTACGGCCAAAAACTTGACCAAAAGTCGGGTGGTGCAAACCGTGGTGACGGGAAACTGCGGGTCTAAGGCCTTTGAAGAGTTGAAGGGAGCGGGAGTTAAGGTCTTCCTTAACGGCCATGGCACGGTGCGCCAGGCGTTGAACAGGTTACGCCTGGGCGAATTGGAGGAGGCCTCGGGTTCCAATGTGCCGGTATTCGGGGGGCATTAACGTTGACCGGAAAGAAGGGAGCGCCAGCGGGGTAATGGGAAGCAAGGGTGGAGATGGAAGGCATCCGGCTGCATAGGCTTTGCTTCCCGGCGCTACGCTCCCCCCCCCGAGTGGCGTGATTTTCCGCCTTGAAAAAACCAGTAACGAGGAGAAATGATGAAGATTGTAATAAGCGCTAAAGGGCCCAATCTGGAGGCCCAGGTAGACCCTCGTTTCGGGCGGTCATCTAACTTTCTCTTGGTGAATCCGGAATCCATGGAATACGAAGTGCTGTCCAATGGACAAAACGTTCAGGCGGCGCAGGGGGCAGGCATCCAGGCCGCCGCCCTGATAGCCCGCCATAATCCGGCGGCCCTGCTGACTGGCAACTGTGGCCCGAAAGCCTACCATACCTTGTTGGCCGCTGGTATTTCCGTATTCCTGGGGGTGGCGGGTTCGGTGCGGGAGGCGGTGCAGGAATTCCGTGACGGAAAACTGACTCCGGCCCGGGGCCCCAACGTAACCGGTCATTGGTGAAAAATTCGGGAGGGCGCGGTTCAACACCTTCTCTTCAAAGCAGTCAATTTCGGATTTATCCCCAAAGGGGAAGTTAAGGAGGACAGAAACCATGCAACGGTCTTCTTTCTACATCGGATTAATGGTGGGCCTGACCCTCATGGGAACGGTCTTGTTATTATTGAGTTTTTCCATGGGGGGCCGAATTTCTCCATAAAATTCAATAACATTTTTTTGCATCTTCTCTGCCAAGTTGACAATCTTAGGTTGGCGGTGGTTCGAACTCAACGCCATCAAAAGAAATTTGCGTCAAGTTATGGATTCCGTGAGCGCCCGGCGTGAATTTCGGTGTGACGAAACCGTCTTATGACTGGACCGCAAAAGGCCGTCAGGATGTGAAGCCGGTATCGTAACTTCAAGAAAATTTGGATACCGTTGGGGGTGGGGTACCGCCCGAGTTTCAGATCAAGGAGGTAATGAACATGCCAGGATTTGATGCTACAGGACCAAGGGGAATGGGGTCGGGCACAGGTTGGGGCCGCGGTCTATGCGGCGCCGGGTTGCACCGAGGTGGAGGCCGCATGTTGGGCCGCGGCGCCTTTGGCCGGGGGAGTTGGGATACCGATCGGGGAAGGACCGGATCCCAATGGAGATATGGCCCCCAGGAATTGGGCCCTTTCGGGCCCGCCGGTTCATCGGCTTCCGGGGGCTCGCCAAATGAAGTTGCGGCCCTCAAAATGGAACTGGAAACCATCCATCAGCGCCTGGCGGCACTGGAGAACTCTCAGCCATAAATTTGAGCCATCCCGCCGCCCATCTCTCCTGGGAGGCGGGACTCAAGACCCCCATGGATGCACTCTCCGATTGGCCGCATTTTATCATACAGAGCGTTCCCGATGGGATTATCACGGTGGACGGGCCGAGGCGTTTTTGACCTGCGGGCTGTCGAGCCTTTCACGTTGCCCATACGGTATCACCCTGACTGCAAAGAAGGGGGATATTATCGTCTCATGGAAAAATCTTCGGCT
>JAGVPN010000041.1 GCA_020052215.1 Syntrophobacterales bacterium | reverse complement strand
CCGGCACCCTATCAAGCTATGATCGAAACGGTTAAAAGCAAAAAGTGCTTACACAAGATATAGTGGTAACTGGAGTCAATTGAATACCCCCAAATATTTTTAAGGTCGTGGAAGAGTGCCGGCCCGCTTACCTGGCCCTGGATTCCGTCCAGACCCTCTACACCGCCACCCTGCCCGCGGCCCCCGGCTCTCTGACCCAGGTCCGGGAGACCGCCTTCCGCCTGGTGCAGCAGGCCAAACTCACCGGCATCGCCACCTTCCTCATCGGCCACGTTACCAAGGAAGGCGCCATCGCCGGCCCCATGGTGCTGGAGCATCTCGTAGATACGGTGCTCTACCTGGAGGGCGACCGGAGCCACGCTTTCAGGCTGTTGCGCACCGTCAAGAACCGCTTCGGCCCCACCCATGAGCTGGGGATCTTTGAAATGCAGGAGGCGGGGCTGGTGGAAGTGACCAACCCCTCAGGCCTGTTCATGGCGGAGCGTTCCCTGGAAGTCCCCGGCGCCGCGGTCATCCCCAGCCTGGAGGGTTCCCGCCCCATCCTGGTGGAGGTCCAGGCCCTGGTCTCCCCGTCCTCCCTGGCGCAACCCCGCCGCCAGAGCATGGGCGTGGACCCGGGCCGGGTATCGCTCCTGGTGGCCATCCTGGAAAAACGGGTGGGGCTGGCCATGGGGTTACAAGACCTTTACGTCAATGTGGCCGGGGGGGTGCGCCTCACCGAGCCGGCCGCCGACCTGGGGGTGGCCATGGCCCTGGCCTCCTCGTTCCTGGAACGGCCGGTCCCCGCCGACACCCTGATCTTCGGGGAAGTCGGCCTCACCGGGGAAATCCGGGCGGTCAGCGCCCCGGAGGTCCGCCTCAAGGAAGGGCACAAACTGGGGTTTAAGCGGGCCCTCTTAGCCCGCCGCCAACAAGAACACCTGGGCGACTTCCCCGGCCTGGAACTCCTGGGCGTAGAAACCCTGGCCGCGGCTATCCGCAGCATTTTTCCGTGAAGAGCAGTGGCCAGTAGTCAGTTGTTAGTGGTCAGTTGTTAGGGAAATGCCGCAGGAGTTTGAAATAGAGAAAAAGCTTCATAGGGCGCGTCTTACGCGCCTACATTTCTTTGTAAAATTGGACACTTCATGGTAATTTGTCCAGTTATGAAAACCACCGCGGGTTTCGGGCGTTAACCTACAGCCCCGAACACTGGACAATTTGAAACATTGTCTAATATCCAGGTAATACGGACTCATTAGACCGGAAACTCGGTAGCAACGAGGTCACGGTGTTTTGCCCACCCAAGGATGAACTGTCGAAGCTCCTTTACGCGAGGCGCAGGATCGACGCGCCCATCTCGCACCTGCAATGTTGCCCCCTTGTTTAGCAAATAATCTCTAAGATTTAGGGTGTCTTGATGTATTTCGGTGTCACTGTATCCGGGGTTTAACGACTGGACGAAAACCTCATAGCCTTTGGCAAAGAAGTAGTCGAAGGTTTTCGTTACGTCTTTATGGTATTGGGCAGAGCAAAGAATGATTTGTGGAAGCGGTTCGGGGAGAATGTTGCCGACCTCAAGCCCTCGTTCTTCCATCGAACCGCTGATGAGAAAGACATTATCAACCCATTGAGCGGGGTTGAGGTACAAGTACCGCTGATGTTTTCCCGTTATCACCGTCTTTTGCGCCGTCGGGTCAAAAAGACGATTCCATGTGGTGCTCTTTCCGGAACGTTGGTTCCCGAGAACTGCGACAAGGAGATAGTCAGCCATGTGCGATCTCCAATAATGGTTTTTTGTGATGGGATGGCAGGCATCCCAAAAGCAGTTATGGGTTACACGTTTTTCGGACGGGAGGCCTACTCCTCGACCTTCATTGCGAGGAAGGCGCGCACGATTGGTGTCTTATCCGGATTCAATTTCTCCACCAATTTAACGACAGCCCTGTTTAAGGCAGTATCGAGCATCACCCACGTGGGCAAGCCTCTGCTCTGCGGATTGCCGAGCGGCGCTCCATCACTGCCATTCCAGCGAAAACCGATACGTCGTTTTCTGTCCCACATGCCGATGGCATAGGCGCAGTTTTCAGGACCCTTATCGATAATCACGTCAACCAAGCGCCAAGAAGCTTTGGGGGAGATTACTTCTTCGGGTGGAATATACGGCATTGGTATTACCTTCCTTAAATTATTAGTGGTTAATTGCAATACATATATGTATAAGCAATTATGAAAGCCATGTCAAGGCATATGTATAATTTTTTATAACATGCCCGCTGCTCTATTTCGGGATAGTACAAAAAACTGGACAAAATCCCGCAAATTGTCTAGCTTAAATAATCATACCCCTGATAGGACGCGGCTTTCCACCACCCAAAAATCCTGAAAACTGGACAAAAGGATAATGGATTGGGGATAAAGGGAAAAGCTTCGGTGCGTCTCACGCACCAAAAATGGCGCGTGAGACGCGCCCTACGAAAACAAATTGGCGGATTATATTTCGTTTTGAAGGCAGCGAAGCCTTCGATATTGATTTTGTCGATTATCATTAGGGAAGGAGAACGCCATGGAGATGCATAACCCGGGTCACCCCGGTCTTCTGGTGAGGGAGTGTCTTGACGATCTGGGCTGGACGGTGGCGGAAGCGGCGGCGGCTCTCCATATCACCCGGCAGCAGCTGCATAACATCGTGGCGGGGCGTAGCGGGGTGACGCCGGAAATGGCCATCCGGTTTGAAAAAGCGTTCGGCAGCACGGCGGATACCTGGCT
>JAGVPN010000449.1 GCA_020052215.1 Syntrophobacterales bacterium | reverse complement strand
GTTGCAATCAAAAGGTAATTATTGGTAGCCGCAGGCTTTAGCCTGCGCCTGCACAGGCTGGAAAGCCTGTGCTACCATTTGAGTGCGAAGTGGTATCAAGAGATTTTTCAAGGGATTCAGTCAAGAGATCTATAGCAGCTAGTGAAAGTTTATAGCCGTCGCCTAGCAGCTACGCCAGATCTCCCTGCCTCCCTTTGTGCCACTACTCTATCATAACTTGTGGATAAGTTTTTAGGGGGCAGGTCATAATGATAACACCAATGATGAGAAATATCACGGGAGCAAACACCGCAGCTCCGGCTACCGTCAGCAACGCTGCGATCGGATGAGTAAATAAAAAGTTGGCCAGGGCATACTCACCCTTACTATGAAATTGACTCCGTGAACCATGCCGGGCACGCTGACCCGATTCAGTTCTTCCCAGCCCCTTGAATCGCCTCGGCAATCTCCTGGCTGAGCTTGGCCAGGGCCCGGCTCTGGGCCGCAACCACGGCGGCATAATCCGTACCACTCACCGGCTCGCGAATACTGGACCGATTGGTTTTGAGCAGCTTTTTTTCCGGGCCTTCGAAGATGCTCCAGCGCACCTCCAGCCAGGCGGCGTCGCCCAACCGGCCGTCGCAACGAACGATATCCAATACAACCTGGTAGTCGATGGGCACGGATAGGCGCCAGGGATAGAGATAAATTCGTTCGGTCGACAGAAGAAAACCAATATTGTCGGCCAGAACATTAATAAAGTTATCCTTCAAGGAGCCAACCCATCGATCGAACTCGGCTTTTACTGCCTGATTGTCGCTCGCGCGGGTGACCAGCATCGACTGGTCGAGGTAATCGGCCAGCTTGACGGGGCCGATGCCGATAACCGCGTTCTGGGCCGGGCTTTTCCTCTTGGAGATCACCTGGTCTTCCTGTATCGGGCTCAAGGTGTAAAAACGCGGCGACTGACTCCTGCAGCCTCCCAAAAAGATGGCCGCGATCGCCAGGATGACCGGCAAGCCGCGAGAAAATGGCGCTACTCTCATGTTATTTCCCTCCAGGATTCCCTTTGCCGCGAATCAGGGCCTCGGGATGCTGATCAAGATAATTGGCCAACTGCCGAATTGACCTACTCATGGCGGAAATCTCCTTCAGAGTGTTCTCCAATTCTACCATCAGCGGTGAGTCTGCGGAAAGGACACCTCTGGCCGCGGCCATGGTTTTATCAAAACCGGTCGCCAGCCCTCCCACCCGGGCGTCAATATCAGCCGCCAGCTTGCCGAATTCTTTGACGGTTTTTTTCACGTCGTCCGCCAGCGGATCCACCTGACGATCCACCCGGGTGACGAGCTTGCGGGTGTCCTGAAGCGTATCTTTCAGGGCCCGAAGGCTGGCGGCCAGGTCCGGGTTGTTAATGAACCGGTCGATACCGGCCAGGCTCGCATTCAAATTCTTTTCTATCGCCTTGAGATCCAGTTCCCCAAGGGCTTGGGCCAGCCGTTCGCTGGTGGACTTGCAGGTTGGAATCACGACATATTCCTCATAGGCTTTGTCGACTTGTGGTGGAGCATAGCAGACTTTTGACTTGGAATAAAAATCAAGCTGGATCATTAACTGCCCGGTAATAAAACTCTGCGTAATCAGCTCGGCCCGCAGGCCCATTTCGATGAGCTTCGTCGCAACTTTCCGGTAATTTCTTTCTCCGGTTCGCACCTTCCATCGGTCCGGCTCGATTTCGATGAGGATGGGGATTTGTGTCTTCATCTTAACGAAGTCGGCTTCGAGAGTAATGCTGGTCACAGACCCGACCTGAACGCCCTGGAACAGCACCGGTGAGCCCACACTCAACCCCTTGACGGATTCATCGAAGTACAAAATATATTTGTTGGTTTTCTTGAAGAATTTGCCCGAACCGAATACGACCAGGCTGGCGGCCATGAGGATCACTGCGAGGACCACGAAACCGCCGATCATCATTCTGTTTGCTTGCTTAGCCATCTCTGCCCATCCTATCGGTTAAGATTTCTCGCCACGGGTTAAAAACAGGCGCAAATTGGGATCCCGGGTTTCGGCCAACAGTTGGTTCGGGTTGCCGGTGGCCGTCATGGTCCGTTTGGACACATCCAGAAATACGGAATTGCTGCCGATGGCAAAGATGCTGGCCAACTCATGGGTGACTATCACCATGGTGGTGCCCAGGCTATCACGCAGTTCCAGGATCAGGTCATCCAGGCGGCGGGCGCTCACCGGATCCAACCCGGCGGAAGGCTCATCGAAAAACAGGATCTCCGGATCGAGGGCCATGGCCCGGGCAATACCGGCCCGTTTCTGCATCCCGCCGCTGATCTCAGAGGGGTAAAACTCTTCGAATCCGGCCATCCCCACCAGCGCCAGTTTCAGTTTGACCACCTCACGAATCTGGCCCGGGCTCAAATCCGTATAGGTCTCCAGGGGCAGGGCGATATTCTCGGCCAGGGTCATGGAGCTCCAGAGCGCCCCGCTCTGGTACATCACCCCGGCGCGGCGAATGATCCGGTCGCGGGTCTGTTGATCGGCTCCCCAGAAATCCACCTCTCCATACAAGACCTTACCCTTGGCCGGGGCCTTCAAGCCGATTAAAATGGTCATCATGGTGCTCTTGCCGCACCCGCTGCCGCCCATGATGATGAAGATGTCCCCCCGGTTGATGGTAAAGGTCAGGTCCCTCATCAGGACAAAGTCGCCATAAGCCATGGTGAGATCGTCCACCGTTACGTGGGCTTCTTTTTCAGTCATTTTCACTTTATCCTGACGAGCTGTACTGGTGGCACTCCCGCTAAGCGGTAATCGACTCATATTCCCAGCAGGTTGCACAAAACGGTGATCACCGCGGTGGAGAGGATGATCCCGACAATGGCGGTGACCACCGCGGACGTGGCCGCGTCACCCACCGCCGAGGCGCTGCGGCCGCACTGCATGCCCCGCATGCAACCGGCCAGCGCCACGATCACGCCGAACACCAAGCCGGAAAACAGGCCGATGCCCAGGTTCCAGAGACCGATCGCCTTGGCGGTCTCGTTATAGTATTCCATAAAGCCGATATTGAGCATCCCTACCCCCACCACCATGCCCCCCAGTATGCCCATGATATTGGCGTAAAGGCACAGCAGGGGCATCATCAGCGCCAGGGCCAGCATACGCGGCAGCACCAGAAACTCCATGGGCGATATGCCCAGGGTTTTCAGGGCATCGATCTCCTGGTTCACCTGCATGGTCCCCAACTGGGCCGCAAAGGCCCCCCCCGTGCGGCCGGCCATGACGATGCCGGTCATAATCGCCGCCATCAGGCGAACCATGGCAATGCCCACCAAATCGGCCACATAAAGTTGAGCCCCGAAGAGCTGCAGCTGAATGGCCCCGATAAACGCCAGGATCAACCCCACCAAAAAACAGATGAGGGAGACGATGGGCAACGCCTGGGCGCTGACGGCCTGCATGATTAGGCCCAGATCGGAGCGGCGGTACTGGGCCTTGCCCCGCAGCAGCCTTAAAACGGCAATGACCGCATCACCGATGAACTCCAGCATTTCACCGGCGGAACGGAACAACTCGACGGTTTGGTCACCCAAATAGGCGAGAAACGACACCCGCCCCTCCGCGGTGCGGGCATCTTTCTTTTCCGGCACCGCCAAGGCCAGTTCCAACAGTCTTTTCGCTCCTGGGGGCAGTCCGTCGCGGTTTAGGAGAATTTGTTGCCGGGAGCAGAGAGCGCCCAGGTTCATCAGGAAGGTCAACAGCCCGCTGTCCCAGGAGGCCAGTTCCAGGGTGTCGAAGACCAGGTTACGAACCCCCGGCCTGCCTTCGAGCTTTTGTTGAACCTTATCGGCCCCAGGCAGTTCACCCCCCAGCTTCCACTCCCCGGAAAGGATCACCTTCAGCGTGTCTGCTGAAGGTTGCTCCATGACCATTTCACCACGGGCCGTCATGTGCGTTTTTCTCCATAGTGACTATGATAAACTGCCCCGATGCGACACCGACATTGAAGAACAGCAGCCCCAGTGCACAAGTTGCGCTTGACCGAAAGTCACCAGGATGTTATATTTATTGGGTTTCTCCTTTGCCAGTGTCGCCGCCGGGCCTGGGAAGGTCAGCGCCATGGCCACGATCAGGTTATACAAACCGGGCATTTCCCCTTCCTTTCGCCAAACTTTTCAAAAATTATATCAAATGCTGAAAATTGCAATCAATTCCTCATCGATTTTCGGACTTCTTCTGATTTGCAATGTCTTTGTCGCTTAACTGCTTAAGGGCAACGGCAGCCCGAGCCCGATCTCGGGGTGGCAGATTTTCCAAATGGAGAGCATGGCGGAGCACGTCTTCGGCTCGCGGCTATCTTGCCAAGACCTGAACTTATCAAAGAAATTAGGAAATTAGAGCTATGACCTGGATAACGGAGGCCCTTTTGGTAGGGAAGATGCTGGAATGTAGCGGGAAAGGAATCCTCAATCCTGGGGAGGCGTCGGCGTGGTAAGTTCGCAATACTCCTGGATAACACGGGATGGATACTCGTGGATGAGGCGGACCGCCAGTTTGGCATGCAGGTCCCAGGCCTCGGCCGGGGTAGAGGTCTCCAGCGCCAGGTCCGGTTGGTTCCGGCGCCGGGGCATATAGAAAAAATTGGCCTCGAAGACGGCGGTCTCAAAGAGGTTCTCGTCCTTGCGGATAGTGGACACCACGAATCGCCGCCGGGTGGGCTTGTTTTTTACTTTATGGAATAAGCCTTTTTCTGCCATAACCTCAAATATCCCTGCATCCCGGCACTATTACGGGCTGTTCCTGGATTTTTTGTTGATAGCCGCTTTCTTCTTGGCCGGCGCCGACCCCGCGGCGCCCATCATCACCTTGGCCCGCCGCTTGCCCCTGGATTTGGCGACCCGGGCCTTGCCGTTGCTGGACTTGGCAAACCAGAGCTTCTCCTCCGCCGGCGGCAGCTTGGCGATGGGCGTCCCGGCCAGTTCAAACCCCTTTTCAATCAGCGGGCGCAGATCGGCCCACTTCTTGGTGCTCCCCATCATGGCGACGATGATTTCCTGGTCCCCGTTTTTAAATTGCCCCACATAGGTGTGCTTGGAGGCCCGGGTGTACCCGGTCTTACCCCCCACCGCCAGGGGCGTGGTGAAGAGGAAGCGGTTGTGATTCCTCAGTTCCCGGTCTCCCTGGATGGTGTAATACTTGGTGGCCATGATCTTGGCCAGTTCCGGGTTGTTCATGGCCCGCCGAAACATCAGGGCCAGGTCCTGGGCGGTGGAGTATTGATTGTCCGCCGGCAGGCCGTTGGCCGTGGCCAGGGTCGTGCGATAGGCGCCCCACTGCCGCACTTCCTGGGTGAGCTGATGGGCGAAGGCCGCCTCGCTGCCGCTCACCTTCTCCGCCAGGGCCCGGGCGCCGTCGTTGGCTGACGACAGCAGGAGGGCATAGAGCAACTCCCGCACCGTGTAGGTTTCTCCCGGTTTG
>JAGVPN010000099.1 GCA_020052215.1 Syntrophobacterales bacterium | reverse complement strand
TTCACCGAACTGGCCAGCGGCGCCCAGCCCCTGGACTGCGAGTTCTGCGGCTCCTGCATCGACATCTGCCCGGTGGGGGCCCTGATCAACAAGCAGTTCAAGTACCGGGCCCGGGCCTGGGAAGGAGCCAAGACCGAGATTGCCTGCCCCTTCTGCGGCGGCGGCTGCACCTACCAGGTGCACACCAAAGACGGCCGCATCCTCCGGGTGGTGAACGAAGATTCCGTGCTGCTCTGCGGCCGGGGCCGGTTCGGCTGGCCGGTGGTGGAAGCGGACGACCGTCTCCAGACCCCGCTGATCAAAGAGGGTGGCAAATTCCGGGAAGCCTCCTGGGATGAGGCCCTGGATCTGGTGGCCGCCAAATTCAAGGAGACGGTTGAGGCCGATGGCGCCAAGGCGGTTTACGGCGTTGGCAGCGCCCGGGCCACCAACGAAGCCAACTACGTCTTTCAGAAATTCTTCCGGGAAGGACTGGTCACCAACCAGTTGGACAACCCGGGCCGCTATAATTATGTGCGGGCCATCAAGGCGCTGGCCGAAGTATTCGGCACTCCCAAGTTGTCCGGCGATCCCATCCCCCTCCCCAAGCCGCCGGCGGCGTACCACTCGCCCTTGAGCCTGGCGGAAGGCACGAGCGGCAGCGGCTTCCCCTTTGTCCTGGGGAAACTGGCGGACCTCACCCAGGCCGACCTGGTCCTGGTGGTGGGCACGGACATCACCCCGGAGTCGCCGCCTTTGGGCTGGAAGCTCATGGAAGCCAAGGAGAACCCGAACTTCCGGCTGGTGATGGCCAATATCCGCAAAACCAAGTTCGACCGCTACGCCGACCTGTCTGTCCGCTATAAGCCCGGAAGCGAACGGGTCCTCATCGCCGGGCTAATCAAGTTTTTCCTGGCCGACAACCCCGACTGGGTCCCGGCCATCAAGGCCGATGGACTCGATGAGTTCAAAGAGAGCATCAAGATCACCCCCAAGGAAATCACCACCAAGACCGGGGTGGAAGAGGCCACGCTCAAGGAAATGGCGGCGCTCCTGGCCCAGGCCAAGGCCCCGGCCATCGTGTTCGGCACCGAACTGCTGAGCCAGGACAAGGGGCAACAGACCGCCCTGGCCCTGGCCGACCTCTTCCTCCTGGTGGGCAAACCGGACTCCCCCGGCAGCGCCCTGTATCCCGTGGCCGAGAAGAACAACTCCCGGGGCGTCTGCGAAGTGGGCGTCCTGCCGGACATGGGCCTTGGGTATGCGCCGGTGGAAGGAACGGAGCCCGGCCCCACCCTGGAAGAGGTTCTGGACCTCCTGGAACACGACGACCCCGCCGCGCCCAAGGCCTTATATCTGCTGGGCGGGGACTTGCTGCGCTGGCTGCCGCATCACAGCCGGATAAAAAAACTGCTCAAGAAAGTCCCGTTTATCGTTGTCCAGGACGCCTTCCTGACGGACACCGCCAGGCTGGCCCAGGTGGTCTTGCCGGTGGCGGTGCACGCCGAGCAGGAAGGCACCTTCATCAGCAGCACCGGCCAACTGGGATTGCTCAACCAGGCCTTGCCCACGAACGGGGTGCGGCCTGACTGGCAGATCATCAGCCAGTTGGGGGCCAAGATGGGATTCGCCCTGAAAGCCGTCAGCCCCAAGGCGATTTTTAAGGAATTGGCGAAAAAGATGCCCCTGTGGGCCGGGTTGGCGCCCAAGTTAAGTGCGCCGTGCCCGAAGATCAAGGCCGCGGTGAGCGGGAAGTTCGTCCCCTTTGAGGTGGACATCAGCCTGCCCGGCCGGCGCCCCTATACCCTGATCATCGGCAAGTCTTTGCAGCACTCCGGGTCGTTCACCACCCATCACCCCGGCGGCACCCTGGCCATCACGGGCGAGGCGTTCCTGAAGATGAATCCTGAGGACGCCCAGACCCTGGGGCTGGCCCCGGGTGAGGTGGCAAAGGTGATCTCCTCCCATGGGGAAATTGAGGCGCCGGTGAAACTGACCGCGGATGTGCCGGCGGGCGTGGTGTTCCTGCCGGAGCATTTCGCCGCCCCGGCCGCCAACAATTTAACCCTTAACTCCAACCTGGTGCGCGTGACCATCCAAAAGGGTTGAGAACATGAATCTGCCCCTCGTAATAGCTGTCAGCGTCCTCAAGATCTCCGTAGTGATGGGGGTCTTGCTCACCTGCGTCGCCTATACGGTGCTCCTGGAACGCAAGGTCCTGGGTTTCATCCAACTGCGGTACGGCCCCAACCGGGTAGGCCCCTGGGGATTGCTCCAGCCCTTGGCCGACGCCCTCAAGCTGCTGTTCAAGGAGGACTTCACCCCTCCGGGCGCCAACAAGTACCTCTTTGTCATGGCGCCGGTAATCACCGCCGGGGCGGCGTTCCTGCCCTTTGCGGTCATCCCCTTCGCCGGCACCATTCTGCCCCCGGAGATTACCTTCTACGGCTGCAAAATCGACCTGACCGTGGCGGCCCTGAACCAGGGGGTCATCGGCGACACCAACATCGGCCTGCTGTATATCTTCGCAGTGGGCTCGCTGGGGGTTTACGGGGCCATCCTGGGCGGCTGGGCCTCGAACAACAAGTATTCGCTGTTGGGGGGTCTCCGCCTCTGCGCCCAAATGGTCAGCTACGAGCTGGCCCTGGGCCTCTCCGTCATCGGGGTGATCATGCTGGCCGGGTCCCTGAGCACCGTCGCCATCGTGGAAGCCCAGAAGTCCATCCCCTTTATCGTTTACCAACCCCTGGGCTTCGTCATCTTCATGATTGCGGCCATGGCCGAATGCGGCCGGACCCCGTTTGACCTCATCGAGTGCGAAAACGAGCTGGTGGCCGGATACCAGACGGAATATAGCTCCATGAAATGGGGCATGTTCATGATGGGGGAATACGCCCACATCATCGCGGCTTCGGCGCTGGCCACCACCCTGTTCCTGGGCGGCTGGCAGGGACCGCTGCTGCCCCCCGTCGTCTGGTTCATGGCCAAGACCTTCGCACTGGTCTTCTTCTTCATCTGGGTAAGAGGCACCTTCCCCCGCTTCCGGTTTGATCAGCTCATGGCCTTGGGCTGGAAGGTCCTGTTGCCCCTAAGCCTGGTGAATATCCTGGTCACCGGGGCGGTTATCTTACTTATCAAGGGTTAATCCATGATTATTCCTTTGCTCAAAGGGTTGGCGACCACCCTCAAGATGGCGTTCTCCAAACCCATCACCTTGCAGTATCCGGAAGAGAAACGGGAAGTTTCCCAGCGCTGGCGGGGCCATCCGGAACTCACCATCAATGACGACGGCGGCCGGCGGTGTGTAGCCTGCACCCTGTGCATGGTGGTCTGCCCGTCCAACGCCATCAAGGCTATCGTGGCCGGCGAGAGTGAGGATCACGGGAAGTATCCGGTGGCCTTCACCATCGACCTGCAGCGCTGCATTTTCTGCGGCTTCTGTCAGGAGGCCTGTCCCAAGGGGGCCATCAAGCTGAACCGGCTTTACGAGCTGGCCCAATACGACAAACAGGTGCTCATCCTCGACATCGAGGGGGCAACCCAGAGCAAGTCGCAACTGCGCCTGGGGGATTGGCTATGATTTCTAATCCCCAGCCATTTCGGCAGGAATAGGAGGCCCGAGGGATGCAGATCCTGTTTTTCATCCTGGGCGCCGTGGCCCTGAT
>JAGVPN010000123.1 GCA_020052215.1 Syntrophobacterales bacterium | reverse complement strand
CGAACCGGGCCAGGAAGTACTCCGCCAGCAGGGTGATATCTTGTAAGCGTTCCTTGAGCGGCGGCAGCCACAGGGTGACTACCTTGAGGCGGTAATACAAGTCCTCCCGGAACCGCCCCTGGGCCAGGGCCGCTTCCAGGTCCCGGTTGGTAGCCGCGATGATGCGCACATCCACCGGAATAGGTTCCCGGCCCCCCAACCGTTCGATGCTCCTTTCCTGGAGCAGTCTGAGGATCTTGGCCTGAATGGAAAACGGCATGTCCCCGATTTCATCCAGGAACACGGTGCCCCCGTGGGCCTGCTCGAACTTGCCCACCCGACGGTTGACGGCCCCGGTAAAGGCCCCTTTTTCATAGCCGAACAGCTCGGACTCCAGCAAGGTCTCGGGAATGGCCACGCAGTTAATGATCAGAAAAGGTTTGGCCGACCTCAGGCTGTGTTGATAAATGGCCCGGGCCACCAGTTCCTTGCCGGTGCCCGAGTCCCCCCGGATCAGCACCGTGGCGTCGGTGGGAGCTACCCGGCCGATGGCCTTATAGACCTCCTGCATGGGTTTGCTCTTGCCGATGATGGCATCCGCCGCAGTCGTATCCGGGGCCACGTCCAGTTCCACCCGGGAGCGCATGAACCGCCCCGCCTCCAGAGCCTGGGAGATCAAGGCCAGGATATCCGGAATCTCGGGAGGCTTGAGCACGTATTCGAAGGCCCCCAGCTTGGTGGCCTCGATGGCGGTATCGGTGGTGCCGAAGGCGGTCATGATGATGACCGGCAGCTTAGGCTCGATTTCGTGGATGGCCCGGAAGGCCTCCAGGCCGTTAACCCCCGGCATGCGCACATCCATGATCACCAGGTCCGGGACTGCCGCCTTGACCAGAGAAATGGCCGCCTCCCCGCTGGACGCGGTCTTCACGGTATGCCCTTCCGCATTCAGGAGTTTCTCAAAACTTTGCCTTAGCTGCGCGTCGTCGTCCACAATCAGGATGTGGCCCATGATTCATCTTTCCCGTGGGGCAGGGTAATGATAAACGTCGCCCCTTCATTCTTTTTGGATTCCAGTTCCAACCGGCCGCCGTGGTCGGCGATGATGCGGGTGGCAATGCTGAGGCCCAGGCCGGTGCCCTCCTCTTTGGTACTGAAAAAGGGTTGAAAGACCTGGTCCTGGACGGACTCGGGGATGCCGGGACCATTGTCGCTCACCCGGATAACCACCGCCGGTCCCAGGGGCGGCTCCAGGTGTTCCTCTTCCCGGATGGTGACGACGCCGCCGTTCACCATGACTTCGCAGGCGTTGAGCACCAGGTTGACCAGGACTTCCTTCAACTGGTCCGGATCGGCCCAAATCTCGGACAGCCGGTGGCCCCGGATAAGCTTCACTTCCACCCCGTAGGATTCCAGGCGGTAACGCAGCAACACCAGGGCCATGTCAACCACGTCCGAGGGGCTCACCCGCTGCACCTTCAGCTTGGGTGGCCGGGAAAATTCCAGAAAATTACGCACAATCGAATCAATATGCCGGATTTCTTCGGAGATGACCTCAAAATCTTCTTGCTGGGACGCAGACATCGCCAGGGAGCGTTTCAGAGAATGCAGCCGGAAATTTACCGAGGTCAAGGGGTTGCGGATGCTGTGGGCTACCCCGGCGGCCAGTTTGCCTACCATGGCCAACTTGCCCGATTGCAGGAGATGTTCCTGGCTGCGCTCCAGTTCAGTCTGAGCCTGGTCCACGTCCTCGATGAGGCTGTGCACCCGGCTGCTCAGGGCCTTGACTTCATCCGGCACCCGGTGGCCCGGGCTGGCCGGCGCGGTGGAAAGGGCCAGTTGGCGAATCGGCCCCAAGATCTGTTTGATGAGGATATACGCCAGCAATACCCCCAGAACCGCCACCGCGGGCATGGCAACCAGGGCGAAGGCGTTGATGAATCGCGCCCGGGCCCGGCTCTCCGTCCGCACCCGGGAGATGGCGTATTCATGGGTCACTTTATACCTTTGGCAGAGATTGAGAATCTCGACATACTGGTGGCGTATTTCCCAGTGCAGTTTGGCTCCCGCCACCCTCTGGCCCTCCCGGTAGAGGGCGATCACCCGTTCCCGGGCGATAACATATTGATGATATTGCGTATTAATCTGTCCGATAATCTCTCGCATGGCCTCGGTGTAGGCCGATTTCCGGGCCTTTTCCAGCCAGTCCTCGAAGGTGCTGTTGTACCGCTCGATTTCCTTAAGCCAGGCGGGGTTACCGTCCAGAAAATAATAGGTCAAGTAACCTTTCTGTTGCAACAGGGCATTCTCAAGCTCTTCCGCCGCGTGGTAGGAGGCCACATTTTTATCGATCAGGGAGGTCAGGAGGGAATCCATGGCCTCATTGTGCCACAGGGTCACCACCCCTCCGCCGATCGTGGTGAGCACCAGGGCAATCAGGAGCACCAAGATGCGGGCCCGCAGGCTGAGGCGCTTCCACATGGGCTTGACAAGGCTCCTTCAGGTCAGACGCGGGAGACCAGATCTCCCACCTTGATCTCCTGGTCGGCCGTAACCAGGGCCACGGAAACCGTCTGGCTGGAGACCTCCACGGTGCCGGTCCCCACCTGCTGGCCCGCTTGATCACAAATAGCCACCCCGGCCCCGGGGTTTAGCCCGTGCGCCGTGCCCAGGGCAAAACGGATCTCATAGCCGCCGTCCCCCCTGGTTACCTGGTAGATTTCCGCCTGGCCGCTGGCCGCCAGCAGTGCATCCCTTTTCCCGGACAACAGATAGACTGCGCCAAAGGCCAGCAAAATCCCCGGCAGGCAACCGGCGGACACGTTGAAGGCCGAGATGCCGAACCACCGCCGGACTACCGAGGTGGAGCTCTGCTGGAGGCTGGCGGCATCGGTAAAGACCAGGATGCGGAAGGACGGCGCCTTCCGGGGCGAAACCGTTCTCTTGGGAAGCACCGCCAGGCTGTATTCCCCCGGGGCGATGTCCGGGCCAACGATTAGCCGCCCCCGCCACATATCTCCGCCCAGGAAATAGCCCTTGTGGATCGCCTCAAAAGTCACCGTGAGTCGGTCCGAACTGGTCACAAAGGTCAAATCCTGAAGGTCGTTGGCCTCGTCGGTCAACTCCCCGTTGATTGCGGTGACTGCTCCCGGCAGCACCTTGACGAGGTTGGCCGGTTCCCGAAAATGCACCAGCAAGCCATCAATCATGGCCAAGAAGGCGATGACACAGAAGGCGGCCCCGATTTTACTTGCCAGGTCGCGCCAATGATTTATCTGTCCAAAATCCATCATCCCTTTCCTGCCCCGCGGAGCTTTAACTACCCCTGCCGTGGCGGCAACCTCTTTCTTTTACCACAAAAACCAGAGAATCGCCCGGGGTTTGTGCTTATGTTACCCCAGGGCGACTCTCGGAATACACCTGCACAGACGGAGAACTTATTTCTTAAAAATGTCCGTCTTGGTTATGTTCATAAATCTCAAGGACTTACCCGGCTCTTTGTAGTAGACGCGCACTTCGTCCCCGGCCTCCCAGGTGTCGTCCGGCAGGGCGAAGTATTCCTCCGGCAGGGAGAAGGTGGTCAGGAGCTTCTGCCGGCCGGAATAGATGGTGATGGCCTTCTTGTCTTTCTCCACCAGGGGAAACTTCTTACCCTTCACCAGCGGATCATCCTTTCCCACCTTTTCCTTTTGATCGATGAGGGTGTAGGTGATCTTCTTCATACTTTGCGTTCCGGTATCGTAAATGACGATTTCCCGGGTCTTGGCGTCCAGCTTCATCCGCTTCCCGGCCTTGGGATCTTCGCCCCGATCCGCGGGATCCTTGGGGAGTGAGAAGGTCATAGGCGCCCCGCTGTAATCGGGATTGGCGGGGTCATGTTTGACATCGTTGATAAAAGTCACGGTTTCCTTTTCTTTATCAAAGGCGATCACCCTGCCCTGGTCCACTTTGCCCAAGTCGCCGCAGCCGAGACCGCCCAGCACCAGGGTTCCCGCCAAGCAGGCTACGAAAGCCCACCGGTTAAGTTTCTTACCCATCAGCTATCTCCTTTCCAGATAATCAATCCCACCGGTTATTTCGCCGCCGCGATCCGAGCCTTCTTGGCCGCGACCTCTGCCTTGGCTCCGATTACCATCCGTATCCCGATGTAAATGGACATGGCTGCCACCAGGCCCAGGATGAGGACCGTGGCGCTCACATCAAAGGCGGTTCCCCAGGCGGGAAACCACTTGGCCATCATCTTGAGGAGGAT
>JAGVPN010000463.1 GCA_020052215.1 Syntrophobacterales bacterium | reverse complement strand
GCCAGCCCCATGGGCACCGGCGCCGCCAGGTTGCCCAGGGCGGCGTCCAGGGCCGTCAGCTGGCACCATTCGCGCCGGCAGGCCTCACACTGTTCCAGGTGCGCCGCCAGGGCAGCCCCGGCGGCCTCGGCCAGCTCGTCGTCCAACCAGGCGGACAGTTTTGCTTGTACTGCTTGGCATTCCATGGCGGTTCGCGGTCCAGAAGAAATTTGTTCTTTATCCATTAAAACACCATCCGTGAGGAAATCCGGCGCGCCAAGCACAATTTTTCTCTAACGGCCGAGGCGGAAGCCCCCCAACCCAGGAATCCCCGGAGAACCGGGGAACTTTTTGTCCTGAGCTGGGCCTTCATAAATAATCCTGCAGGGCCTTTTTCAGGAACTGCCGGGCGCGTTTCAGCAGGCCGTCCACCGCCTGGGGGGAAAGGCCCATTTCGCCACCGATCTCCTGGTAGGAGAGCCCGGCGAAGCGCTTCAGGACCAGGGCCCGGCGCTGGTTTTCCGGGAGGGCGTCCAGCAGCTGCTCCAGCCGGCGGCTCAGGTCCTGCTCCTCCAGGGCCTGAAGGGGCGTGGCCCCGGCATCGGCCAGGCTGGGCGCACCCTCCTGGTCCAGGGATTCCTGGGGGCGCCGCCGCCTCAGGAGGTTCAGACAGTGGTTGGCGGTGATGCGGTGGAGCCAGGCGCTCACCGTGGCCTGGGGTTCGAAGCGGTGGGCGTGCTCGTAGGCCTTGAGAAAGACCTCTTGTAAGGCGTCTTCGGCCTCCAGGGGGTCCTTCAGCAAGCGGTAGGCCACCTGGTAGAGACGCCCCTGGTGGCGGCGCATGAGTTCCGCCAGAGCGGCCTGATCTCCTTTGGCCACCCGCCGGAGCACCGCATAATCCAGGTCGGTGGGCTCGGAGGTCAAAACAGGGTGAGGTGGATGATATTGTCCTTCTTACAACCCCGAAGCTTTTCCATGTGGCGCAGCGGCGCGAACTCCCGGCGCAGGTCGTCTTCGTTCAGGCCCAGGTGGGCGGCGGCCTCGGGAATGGGCACCTCGCCTTTTTCCTTCACCAGGTCGTAGAGCTTTTGCTGGAGCGGGCTCAAATCGTGCCCCCCCGGGAGGTCCTTGAGGCTCTTGGCCGTGTGCACCGCCCAGGGGTCGCAGACCTTGACGGGGCTCATGGCGTCCAGGTAACAGTCTTCGCAGAGCATCAGGCCCAGGTGTTCCCGGGCCTCGGCGGGATCATAAGCGCCGCCGCACTTGGCGCAAGTCTTATCCGACATTCTGCGTTACCTCCTGACGGTTAGAGTACTGAAATCGCAGGGTGTTAATACCAAGTTGCCGTCATAAAGGTAATTCTGGGTTTATGATCGCAACCCCTGTAGGGGCGGTTCGCGAACCGCCCCTACAATTCGGTTTATTACTTGTTTGACGGCAACTTGGTGTTAAGATGCCAGGGGCAGAGATTTTCGCCTAGCCGGCCGGCAGCCGCCAAAGTAGCAGGGGCGGTGCGCTCACCGCCCCTATGGCCCCTCCCGCCCGAAACCTCCCGTGGGGAGGGCGGCTTTTGGGGAGCGGCTAGCAAGATGGCGCTGACTCCCCTATAAATCGTAGGTCCCTTCCATCTCCAGGACAAATTCGCCGTGCTTGTCGGAGGGCTTGACGATAAAGGTGCCGGACCCCTTGAGGGAGCTCAGCTTGCCGATGCCTTTGTAAACCTCCCATTTACCCGTGGTCGCGACGCCCTTTTTTTCCCCCTGAAAGCGGGAGTAAACCGCGCCGTTCTGATAGATGGTGGTGGCATAACCCGTCATCGGCCCGTCGCCTTTGACGCGGTCGTGGAAGCCGACGCTGCGGCGGGAGACAAATTCCCCGGCCACCCCGGGGGTGTAATTGATGGGTTCACCTTCCATTTCGGTGAGCATCAGGGTGTGGTCCGGGACATCGCCCACCGAAAGCAGTTCCCGGCGGGTGACGTAAATTTTAAAGCTGGCCTTGCGCTGCATGATGTTTCCTCCTTTGGCAGTGAGGGGTTATGGATGCAAGCAGAGGTCTCGCTCCTGGTTACCTTAGATATTAAATATCCAGTTCGTTCAATTCAAGTACGTTGTTCTGAATAAAATCACGCCGGGGCTCCACTTTGTCCCCCATGAGGATAGTGAAGATCTCGTCCGCCGCCACCGCGTCTTCGATGTTGACTTTCAGCAGGGTCCGGGTCTCGGGATCCATGGTGGTCTCCCAGAGCTGGTCCGGGTTCATTTCCCCCAGGCCCTTGAAGCGCTGGATATTGATGCCCTTCTGGCCTTCCTCCAGGATGAGGGTCACCAGTTCGCCCAGGTTGGTAAATTCCCAGGTGCGGTCCTTGCCCTCCAGGTGGTGGGGCGGATTTTTGAAATCCGCCAGGTCCTGATCCAGCCGCACCAGGGCTTGAAAATCGCTGCTGCCCATCAGTTCCCAGTCGAGGCGCATCTCGTTGACATCCAGCGAAGGTGCGGTGATGATGACGGCCCAGGACTGGTGCTCTTCGTCGGCCGAGAGCATGGCCGTCCACCGGGGATTAGCATTCAGGGCCGCCACCAGGGTTTCCAGGCGCTCCTCGTGGCGCAGATCGTCTTTGGAGACCATCCCGTGCGACAGGAGCAGTTGCAAAACTTCCCGGGCCAGGCCCCGCTTGGCGAAGCGTTGGAAATATTCCTGTAAGGCGATCACCTGCTCCAGGGCCTGGGCCAGGGGGGCGCCTTCCAGGGTCCGCTGGGGACCCAGGCGCAGGCGTTTTTTTTCGATGCCCCGGGCCAGCAGGTATTTTTTAAATTCAGCGTCATCTTTGAGATACGTCTTTTCGTTGCCCCGGGTCAGGCGGTACAGAGGGGGCTGGGCGATGTAGAGGTAGCCGCCCTTGACCAATTCCTCCAGCT
>JAGVPN010000130.1 GCA_020052215.1 Syntrophobacterales bacterium | reverse complement strand
TTGATTACGGGGGCAGCGGCCACGGCAACCTGGGGGGCCTGGAGGCTGTGCCCATCCCCTGCCACGGCCGGCTTAACTCCCTCAACCTGACCCTGCCGCCGTTGGGGGCGGTGTTTTTTAAGGCAGTTCCTCATGGGCCTTTGGCCCACCCGTAAAGGATGAAAAGCTGATATTGGCTGGTGTCACAGACTTTCCAGGCTGTGACGACTACCCCGCTGCCTTGACACAGGCTGGAAAACCTGTGCCATCACATTAGTGGGGCGGGCCTCCGGGCCAGCCCCCGTTGGTGGCACAGGTTTTCAACCTGTGCCACCCGCACCGGTAAGATACCGGCGCCACCAAAGACTTTTCAAGACAGTCACTCATGAGCCGTTGGCTCTCTCAAAACCAGGAAAAGATATCAGGGCGGGCACTGCCCGCCGATTCCGGCCATCAATCGGTGCGTAGAACGCACCCTACGCAAGACTTTTCGTAGACAGATCTGGGGCATAATTCCCCCCGCCATGGGGCAATTATACCGCCAGCCGGGGAAAAATAATCCGGGTTGCGGCTCTAACCCCCATTAATCGTGTTAAAAAATGCGGCAGAGAGATTGGCACGGAAATAGCTCTATTATCGTGGTTGAGATTGGCTCTCAGGCGCTGGGGAGGTTCACTACAAGATTTCTGCTTGACAACAATAGGTTCAAATCCTTATGCTGAACCTAAGATAATAAATTCGTAACGCCACAATAGCACAAGCCAATAATAATCATCATAAATTTGAAATTGAGCTCGGTTAACAAAGGGATGAATAATGTCCGATAAAGTTCTTGGGTCGGTGATGGTGGTCGGCGGTGGTATCGCCGGGATGCAGGCCTCCCTGGATTTAGCCAATGCTGGCTATTTTGTCCATCTGGTGGAAAAAGGCCCGGCCATCGGCGGCACCATGGCGCAGATCGACAAGACTTTTCCCACCAATGATTGCGCCATGTGAATTATCTCCCCCAAGCTGGTCGAGGTCGGCCGGCACACGAACATCCAACTGCTTACCCTGACCGAACTGCAAGAGGTTACCGGGGAACCGGGCCATCTTACGGCCACCCTGGAGACCAAAGCCCGCTACGTGGACCAGACCAAGTGCACGGGATGCGGGACCTGCCTGGAAGTTTGCCCCATCCGCTTTGAGGTGCAATTGCCGGAAGCGGCAGCCCGGGCCCGCACCGCTTACGCCGAGGTCACGGACGAAGACGTGGTGGCGGGTATCATCGGGACTTACCGGGATGAGCCCGGGAATTTGCTCCCCGTGATGCTGGACATCAACCGGCGCTTCAACTGGCTGCCCCGGGCCGCCCTGGAACATGTTTCGGATGAGCTGAAGATCCCCCTGACGGAGATTCTTCGGGTCGCCAGCTTTTACAACGCCTTCAGTCTGACCCCCCGGGGCAAAAACATCATCAGCGTCTGCCTGGGCACCGGTTGTTTCGTCAAAGGCTCGCCCCGCCTGCTGGAGCGCCTGGAGCGCAAGCTGGGCCTCAAGCACGGCGAGACCACCGAGGACATGGCCTTCACCCTGGAGGTGGTCCGGTGCATCGGCTGCTGCGCCCTGGCGCCGGCTATCCGGGTGGGCGAGGCCACCTATGGCCGGGTGAACCCCGACCAGGTGTCCAAAATCATCGATTCCTACCTCGAAACGGCCAGCTTATGAAAATTACTAATCTGGAGCAGCTTAAAGAAATCAAACAGCAGGGTCTGGCCCTGACCTATCCCGACAAGCTCAAAATCATGGTGGGAATGGCCACCTGCGGCATCTCCGCCGGGGCGGACAAGGTCTATGAGGCCCTGGCCCAAAAGATCGCCGAACTGGGCCTGGACGTGGTCCTGGCGAAGACCGGCTGCATCGGTTTTTGCCAGCGGGAGCCCCTGGTGGATGTGGTCTATCCTAAAAAGGTGCGTCTGACCTACCAGGCCATGACCATGGAATCGGCCGCAGCCCTGGTGGAAGCCCTGAAGGAAGGGCGGATTTATGAGAGCCAGGCCTTGTGCCGCATTGACCAGGAAGATTTCCTGGTGGAGGGTGTGGTCAGGCCCTATGCCAACCCTCACCCCCCGGAATTGCCGCCGGAGTTCCCCAGATATGAAGACCTGCCTTTCTTCAGCAAACAGGTGAAGATCTCTTTGCGGAATTGCGGCTTCATCAATCCCGAGAGCATCAAAGAATACATCGCCCGGGGAGGCTATCAAGCCCTCTGCCAGGCGGTCACGGAAATGACCCCGGAAGCGGTGATTGATCAGGTCAAGGCCTCGGGGCTGAGAGGCCGGGGCGGCGCCGGCTTTCCCACCGGGCTCAAATGGGAATTTTGCCGGAATGCCCCGGGCGAGGTCAAGTACGTCATCTGCAATGCCGACGAAGGCGACCCCGGGGCTTTTATGGACCGGGGCATCCTGGAAGGCGACCCCCATGCTGTCATCGAAGGCATGGCCATCGGGGCTTATGCCATGGGGGCGAAGGCGGGCTACGTTTACTGCCGGGCCGAATATCCCCTGGCCATCGCGCACCTGAAGACCGCCATCACCCAGGCCGAAGGTTACGGTCTCCTGGGGGAGAAGATCTTCGGCAGCGATTTTTCCTTCAAGCTACAAATCCGGGAAGGCGCCGGGGCCTTTGTGTGCGGCGAAGAAACCGCGCTCATCGCCTCCATCGAGGGCCGGGTGGGCGAACCCCGCCCCCGGCCGCCCTTTCCGGCCCAGAGCGGCCTCTGGGGCAAGCCCACCACCATCAACAACGTCAAGACCTGGTC
>JAGVPN010000356.1 GCA_020052215.1 Syntrophobacterales bacterium | reverse complement strand
TAAGTGAGGCGGTTCAGATCCCGGTGATCGCCGATGAGTCCTTGTGTAATGAAGACGATGCCGAGAGCTTGATCGACCTGAAGGCCTGCCGGATCTTCAACCTCCGCCTCTCTAAATGCGGTGGCCTGGGGGCCGCCACCCGCATCAGACAGATGGCCCAGGCGGCCGGGATTTTATGCCAGTTGGGTTGTCATGTGGGGGAAACCAGCATCCTCTCGGCCGCCGGCCGCCATTTCGCCTTAGCCGCGCCGCAATTATCCTATGTGGAGGGCTCATTTTCCCCCTACCTGCTGGTCCAGGATGTGGTTTCCCAGCCGGTGGCCTTTAATGACGGCGGCATGGCCTACGAGCTCCCCGGCCCTGGTTTGGGGATAGATGTCTTGTTAAGCGTCCTGGACGACCTGGCCGTCTCCCACTATGTGAAGACCACCCACTAGGGTCAATCTCGGCCGGGATCTCCCGCTAAAATTGAAACGACCAACTCAGCCCCAGAGAGTGGACATCACTGTTATAGCGCCCGTTGGCTTGTAAGGAGGCCGGCACGCCGTTGACCACAATGGTGTTGTTTTTGGTGCGGGGCTCGGACAGGATGTAATTGTAGGCGATGCCCAGGGTAAATCTCCAGATCTTGAGATCCTGCCCCACCGTAAAGATGTGACGGTTGGCGTCGGGGATCTGGGGGTCAAAACTGGAATTCGGCACCGGGGTTAGGTCATAGATATATCCGGCCCGGAGCTTCATCCAGTCATTCACTGCATAATTGGCCCCGAAGCGGAAGGCCCAGCTATCATGCCAGTTCTTGGGGTTGGTGAGGGTTGCGGCCCCGTTTGGCGTAAGCGGGGTGTCTAAAATGACTTTCTGCTTGCTATACGAAGACCACCCCGTCCAGGTAGTATCAAATTCAAAAGTGAACGGTTTGAACCGACTGTATGAAATGCCCATGGTCAGCGACGGGGGATAGACAATGGCGCCCTCGGCCGCGCTGCTGGGCCCCGCCCCTAACGGCGCCGGCAGGGTGGTGGTAAAGCCGCCGCTGTGATTCACCTTGATTTGACTGCGGTAGGCAACCCCCAGTTTCACCCCTGTCAGTGGTTCGTAAAGCAACCCTAAATTGTAACCTGCCCCATTCCCTTCGCCCCTAAACTCGAACTCGCCATCGGGGAACGCCCTGCCCCCGACCACCACCGGCGTCTTGCGCTTGAGGCGGACTTTGGACCACAGAACATCGAACCCGGCCGCTACCGAGAGGTTTTCCAGGACTTTGACGGAGATCACCGGGTTGAGATTATACGTATGCAGGCTGGAGAAGGTGGTGATATATCTGCCCGCCCAGGTCGGCGGCCAGACTGTCCCCATCCCGAAAGGCGAAAAAAAGCCCAGGCCCAGGGCGACCCGATCATGCACGGGAATGGCGATATAGGCCGTCAGGCTTCGATATAATCGATGATTGGTTTGAGAGTCCTGGCCGCCGCCGCTATACTCGCGATCAGGATAATTGAAAAAACTTCCCTGATAAACTTGGGTCCCTTTGAGTTGATTGAGCCCGGCGGGATTATAAAAGATGGCTGAGGCGTCATTGGCTTCGGCCACGAAGGCGTTGCCTTGGCCCATGGCCGCAGTTCCCTGCTGCACCAGGGCAAAGCCGGCCGCCCAGGTTGAGGAGGTGCACCAGCAGAAAAGCAATACCGCAACTATTGTGGCCAAGCCAAAACTATTCACAAGCCAGACTGATTTACCAAAACTACTGAAAATCAACATCCCCAAGAAGCTCAGCATATTGGGCTCGCAGAATTATTTTTATCGATTTAAATAGTATTTTTCCAAAAAATCAACTCTTTTTTTATTACCCTTCCCGTTATTATCGATTATTCTTAATATCATCGGGTTAACTGAGCAACTTTCGTAAAGTTGGGTTCTACTCTGGATAATGAAAAAAGCGCTGCGGCAGTTGTTCTTTTGTAAAGATTCGCTCATCAATCTTAACCATGCAACACAGCAGTTCCCCGTAGGGAGAAGTGGCTCCGCCCTTAGGCCGCAGCATTACTCCTTAGGCCCGGCCCACCGTCTTCAGTCGTCTGGTTACGATGCCTCCGCCCTCCTTGGGTTGATTTTCTCCTCAGGTCAGTTTATTCTTAAAAATATTTAATCAACGATTATTCTCTCAAGAAGCCATGACTCCTCCCAAAGGCTCCCTGGGCTGTCACTGGAACCGGAAGATTTCCGGGAAATACCCTTGTCTAACGAAACCTTAGATTTTTCGAAAAAAAATTACTCCGGGGTCTTCCATACCCATCCTGATACCAAGTTACAGTCAAAAAACTATGGAACCTTGAACTTTGAACTCGGAACTTTGAACTCGGAACAGTACCGGCCATGATTGATATCCATGCGCATATTTTGCCTGGGGTGGACGACGGAGCCAAAAACTGGGAGCAATCCCTGCAGATGGCGCGGATGGCGGTGGAGGATGGCATCACGGTAATGGTAGCCACCCCGCACCTCTTCAAAGGAAGAGCTATTGACCTGGGTCAATTGAATGACAAAGAGATAATTCTCCAGCACGTGGCGCAGCTGAGGCACAAATTGTATGCAGAAAAAATCCCTTTGGAAATCATCCCGGGTTGTGATTTTCCCCTGGGGTTCGAATCATTAAAACTTTTAGATGACGGCCGGGCGCTGACTATTAATGACGCCAACCGCTATTTGCTCTTGGAACTGCCCGACACTTCATTGCCGCCGGCGACTGAAGCAATCTGTTTTCATTTGCAATCCAAGGGCATAACCCCCATCATCACCCATCCTGAGCGGCACCTAATTATTCAAGAGATGCCCTACAAACTAAAACGATTGATTGACGCGGGTTGCCTGGTACAAATGACCGGCAACAGCTTAACCGGTTGGTTTGGCAGGAGCGTAAAAAAGATTTCTCAACAATTTGTTAAGCAGGGGTACGTACACCTGCTGGCCACCGATGCCCACGACCCCAAGAGGCGTCCTCCCTTGCTGAGCCAGGCGGTTACTGAGTTAACCCGTCTGGTGGGAGAAAAACGCGCTCAGGCCATGGTCAAAGGCATTCCCGGGAAAATCATCGCCGGTGAACCTTGTTTCTAAGCCCTCGGGGCCTTGGCGCTCTTTTTCCTAACCCCTGAACCCATGACCTCTCCTGGATATTTCTTTTTCGCCTCGGCTGGCGCCCCGAAATAATTGCCCAATTCCCCCTCTCGCCTTGCTATAATGAATTAAAGGGCCTCAGATTGAGCCCCCGGTTTCTACCCTGAGGGTCCCGGCCGAAAGCCCAGGCCGAGGTCCAGGAGCGCTTCTAACCAGATGATCAAAGATTTGTTCGAGAAATCAGTCCTGATCTTCGGCTGCGGCAATATCCTGTGGGGCGATGACGGGTTTGGACCCGCCGTCATTCAGAGGCTGAAGGAACACTACCGCCTCCCCGACAATGTTCTGGCAATGGATGTGGGGACCAGCATCCGGGATATTCTGTTTGATTTGGTTTTGAGCGACAAGAAGCCCGAGAAGATTTTCATCATCGATGCGGTGGAATATCCCGACCGGGAGCCGGGAGAGGTCTTTGAAATCCCGGTGGAAGGGATACCGGACAAAAAAACCTCCGACTTCTCGCTGCACCAATTTCCCACGGTCAACATGCTCCAGGAGCTTAAGGAGCATAGCCGGATAGACATCAAGATCATCGTGGCGCAGGTCGAAGCCATCCCGGATGAAGTGCAGCCGGGTCTGTCACCGGTCATGACGAGCGCCATCGACACCGCCTGCCTGCGCCTCATGGCAGCTCTCTCGGGACAGGGGCCGGGATGAGCCGTTGCCCTCTTTGATCAGCTAAGCCGGCGGCTCGCCTCGCGGCTAGCCAGCGCCAAGGTTTTATGTGCTCAAAAGGCTATATTCTGTAGCCGCAGGCTTTACCGTGAAAATCCAAATCCCCCTAAATCCCCCTTTGTCAAAGGGGGACTTTAAAACCCCCCTTTGAAAAAGGGGGGTAGGGGGGATTTTCATCCTCTGGGGTGAAACATTTGTGGTTCATGGCCGTTTAACCTGTGCCACTCTTTGACTGCAATCTGGCCTTATTCCCACCGCAGTTCGATGCCCTCCACCCCCCGGCCGCCCTGAACCGGGGTCACGGCGCCGCACCGGGGGCACTCCACCAGCGGGGACTGGTCGTGGGGATCGACCGCCCCCTGGGGCAGAGGTCCCTCATAGCCGCATGGGGCGCAGGTCAAAGTCACCGGTTCAATCGTCAGGTTCAGCCGGGATTGCGCCAGAGGCGTCCCCTTGACCAAGACCTCATAAGCCGTCCGGGTGGCGGCCTCGGAATGCACCGCCAGGGCCCCTACTCTCAAGACCACCTCCAGGGAACTCCCCTCCGGGGGGTCATCCACCTTTTTGAGTTCCGCCAGGATGTGGGCGATTACCTGCTCCATTAATGAATATTCATGCAACTTTGCCGACACCTCCCCTTAGTGCCCCAGGTTTCTCCAGAAACCTCAGGTTTGTACCACTCACCCGGTCAGCCATACCACATTTATCCCCGGGAAGCGAAATATTTTGCCTGGCTTGAACCCGGAGACCTTCCTGGCAGTTGCTCATGAGCCTTTGGCTCACCTATAAATCATGAAAAGCTGTTATAGGGGCGGTGAGCGCACCGGCCCTACGGGAACTTTTTCAAGCAGCACGGATAATGAGGATGGTGGGCAGTGCCCACCCTACATTTTTTCCTGATCACTAACCACTGACCACTTTTCAAGGTAAGGATTCCCGGTTCCGCCTGGGGCAACCAGGAACCAGGCCCAACCGGTGCCTTGCAAAACCGGACGCCCTCATTATAATAAGGTATGCCTTTCGGGGCACGCCTTCTGATCACCAGGCGCGCCAAATTTCGGCGCCGGAGGAAACATGCCCGACGAACCCCAGGTCATCACTTCCCGCAAACAGGTCGCCATTCGCCTGCTCTACACGCTCCTGTATGTGGCCATCTTTGAGCTGGTAAAAACCATTGTCCTTTTGATCACCCTGTTCGAATACTTTATCCTGTTGATCACCTTGCGACACAACGAGCCCGCCAGGACCTTCGCCAACAAGGTGGCCACTTACGGCTACCGGGTGATGCGCTATCTGACCCTGAATGAAAACCAGCGCCCCTTTCCGTTCGCTGATTTTCCCGCCGAAATCGAACTCCCCGACGAGAAGGTCAGATTCGATTGAGCGGCGGGCCGGCGGCGCCGCCAATCCCTGGCGCGACTCGCCCCCATCCGCCTCCGTGGCCGATTTCCGGCTTTTGCGGTATAATTATAGCGACCCGTGGGGCCTAGGCCCCGCCTGGGCAGCCACAACCGGCCAGGTTCCCTGATCCATGCCCGTGAAAATCATCATCTCTCAGGCGCTGCTGGTGTTAAGCCTCATCATGGGGGTCATCCCGGCCGGGGCCCAGGAAACCTCGGTCAAGGCCAAACAGTTCCCCACCGGCTACTTTTCCCAGTACCACAAGATTTCTATCCCGGAAAAAGCCAAGGTCCTGGCCAAGATCGACGCCACCCTCAAAAAGCTTACGCAGGACGGCAACGGCCTCATTGCCAAGGGCGCGGTGATTGAAAAACCTGACCCCGCGGTCATGACCTACCCGCAACTGACCATCCTGGATGAAAGCGGCCTGGTCATCATCGCCCGCCAGGTGCCCAACCTCTTCTACCAGTACCGCGGTAAGGCCGGGATCAACCCCAATATCTATATCATTATCAAGAATGCCCGGGTAAATGTCCCTGAAAGTTACATCCGGTATAGCTACGTGGTGGAAGGGGAGTTCGTGGCTTATGTCAACAAGTTTGTCAGCGCCGTTTTGGAAGGCCTGGAGCGGCCCATTGAGCCCCAGGGACGGCAACCGGCCCGGCCGCCCCGATGAGCCCAAATCTTGCAGTGGACGCGGTGAAGGAAAAAAGGTATAATAATTAATTGCGGTTGAATTCGCCATAAACCTGGAACGGGAACGGGGCATCACCATTAAATACAACGATCCCTAAGAGGATTCGCGATGATCAGAAAAAGCCTTAAATTGACCAAGGAGGCTACATTTGCAATTGAATTGCCCAATCCTCACCATCATGAAATGCCAACCCCTATGGGAACCGGATTTTTTGTTTCCCCCGACGGCTGGTTTGTGACTGCCGCGCATGTCATTACAGAAAATGGTAAATCAGATGGACCAATAAGAAAAGATATTTCAAAAGCATTAATAACGAAAGAAACTCGTCTGGGTGAAGGATATGACCCTTGCCCTATAATGTGCACCGGATTATCACTTGAATATTTAGACCCCATTACTGATGTTGCTCTTTTAAAAATAGATTTTAAAGGCAATTCTACGAAAGCGTGGTTAAAATATAGAAGCGAATTTCCATTTATAGAAATTTCTTCACGAGGTCTTGAAGAGGGAGAGCCAGTATATTCTTTTGGTTACCCTCTCTCCGAAAGTTTCTTTAATAAACAACAATATCTTACAATAGGGCATAATGCTTTATCTCCAAGAATAACATCAGCAATTGTTTCATCTACATTTGAAAAAAGCAAAATGGTCATGACAAGTAATGATCCAAGGGTTTATATACTCGATAAGGCTCTGAACTATGGTAACAGTGGTGGACCAATAGTTGCCACTGAGACGGGTAAAGTCCATGCTATTTGCTCTCGTTTCCAACCAGTTTATGTACCGCAGAGTCATCTTGCTGATAAGAATGGTAAGTTATTAGCAATTATGACACCCAGCCTATATGGGGTTGTATCAAGTCTTGGAAATTTAAATATTTTGAAAGAAATTAAAGATAGGAACATCCCCATATCGGATAAATAACGAATTAAAATTAAACTTCATTATGCCCAACATTCGCAACTTCAGCATCATCGCCCATATCGACCACGGCAAGTCCACGTTGGCGGACCGCCTCATCCAGTGGACCGGCATGGTGGAGGACCGCCAGTTCCGCGACCAGATCCTGGACACCATGGATATCGAACGGGAGCGGGGCATCACCATCAAGAGCAACACCATCAGCCTGCCCTACACCGCCGACGACGGCCGGGAATACGAGCTCAACCTCATCGACACCCCGGGCCATGTGGATTTCTCCTACGAGGTCTCCCGGGCGTTGGCCTCCTGCGAGGGGGTGCTGCTGTTGGTGGACGCCTCCCAGGGGGTGGAGGCCCAGACCGTGGCCAACCTCTATCTGGCCATGGAGCACGATCTCACCATCATCCCGGTGATCAACAAGATCGACCTGCCCGCGGCGGATGTTCCCGGGGTCAAGGAGCAGATCGAACGCGAACTGGGCCTGGATTCGGACCACGTTCTCCTGTGCTCCGCCAAGGAAGGCATCGGTATCGACGAGATTTTGGAGGCCATCGTCGCCCGGATCCCGCCGCCCACCGGCAGCCCCGCAGAACCCCTCTCCGGACTGATCTTCGACGCCCACTACGACTCCTTCCGGGGCACCGTGGTCTCCTGCCGCATCTTTGCAGGCCAGGTCAAGCCCGGGGACATCATCCGCCTCATGTACCACGGCACCGTGCACAAGGTGGAGGAAACCGGCGTCTTCCGGCTGACCCGGGAGCCCCGCAAAGCGCTGTCCGCCGGCATGGTGGGCTACCTCATCGCCGGCATCAAGACGGTGAGCGACACCCGCATCGGCGACACCATCACCCAGGAGGCCCGCCCCGCGGCCGCCCCGCTCCCCGGTTTCAAGGAAGTCAAACCCGTGGTCTTCGCCTCCATCTACCCGGTGGGGAACGACGATTACCAGGACCTGGCCGACGCCCTGGAAAAATTCAAGCTCAACGACGCCTCCCTGGTCTACCAGAAGGACTCCTCCGCCGCCCTGGGCCAGGGTTTCCGCTGCGGCTTCCTGGGCCTCCTCCACCTGGAGATCGTCCAGGAGCGCCTGGAACGGGAATACAACCAGTCCATCATCATGACCGTGCCCGGGGTCCGGTACCGCTTCACCCTGGCCGACGGCAAGGTCATCACCGTGGACAACCCCCTGTACTACCCCGACCCCAGCAGCATCAAGGGCGAGGAGGAGCCGTTCATCCGCACCTCCATCCTCATCCCCGAGCGCTTCGTGGGCGCGGTGATGAAGCTCTGCCTGGAGCGCCGGGGCGTCAACTCCCGCTTCCAATACCCCTCGCCGGGCCGGGTGGAAATCAACTTCGACATGCCCCTGGCCGAAGTCATCATCGACTTCTACGACCGCCTCAAGACCATCACCCAGGGCTACGGCTCCTTCGATTACGAACTCCTGGACTACCGGGCCACCAGCCTGCTGAAGCTGGACATCCTGGTGAACGGCGAGAAACTGGACGCTTTGTCCATGATCGTCCACAAGGACCGGGCCCGGGAGTGGGGCGTCCGGGTCTGCGACCGCCTCAAGGACGAAATCCCCAAACAGCAGTTCAAGATCGCCATCCAGGGGGCCGTGGGCGGCCAGATCATCTCCCGCTCCACCATCTCGGCTTTTCGTAAAGACGTCACCGCCAAGTGCTACGGCGGCGACATCACCCGGAAACGCAAACTCCTGGAAAAACAGCGGGCCGGCAAAAAGCGCATGAAGATGGTAGGCGCGGTCCAAATCCCCCAAAGCGCCTTTGTGGCAGTGCTGAAGACGGAAAATGAGTGATGCCACCGGGACCGGTGCCGCTGGGTGCCGCTGTGAGAAGATGTGAAAGATTTGTTGAAAATCCTCATTGGCTTTTTGCCCTGGATCTTGTTCGGCATCATGGCCGGGCCACCCCTTACCAGGCTGGAGGCGGCTCTGGCGGTTTCTTTGGCAGCTACGCTGGCCCTGGGATTGAAGCAACTGCGGCAGGGGTTTTTCTTGACCTGGGGCAGCCTGCTGTTTTTCTCCCTCAGTCTCATCCTGGTGTTTGTTCTGAGAAACCTGTGGGTTGTTGAGCACATGGACCTGCTGGCCCGGGCGACCCTGGCGGTCATAGCCTGGGGCTCCATCATCGCTGGTCGGCCTTTTACCTTGCAGTACGCCAGGGAAAGCGTGCCGGAAGCCTACTGGCATACCCCTGAATTCATCTACACCGGTTACTTCATATCCATTGTCTGGGGAATCATTTTTCTCATAGCCCTGGGAGCAAGCTTATTCAGGCCATATCTGGACCAGATGGCCAGTTGGCTTTATCCCCTGCTTGCCACCGGGAGCATGTTCTTGGGAATCATCTTCACCCAGTGGTACGTTCACAGGGTGAGAAGTGCCCGGCAAACCTGAAGAATCGTTTTTTATGGATCACTCAACGAGTTCCGGCCTTTACATTCACATCCCCTTTTGCCAGACCAAGTGCCCTTACTGCGACTTCTGCTCCATCACTGGGACAGGACAGGTTGCGGATTTTTTAGCCGCTTTGGACCAGGAAGCCCGGCTCTACCGGGAACAGTTTTCCGCCTTTGACTCCCTCTTTTTGGGGGGCGGCACCCCGTCGTGGCTCACCGGCGCCCAGCTTGACCAGCTTATGAATAACCTGCGGCGGCATTTCGTCTTTGCCCCGGACAGTGAGATCACCCTGGAAGCCAACCCCGACGACCTCACCGCGGACAAGCTGGCGCACTTTCGGGACCTGGGGATCAACCGCCTGAGCCTGGGGGTCCAGTCCTTTGACGAGGCCGAACTGCGGTTTCTGGGGCGGCGGCATACGGCCAGGCAGACCGAGCAGGCCCTGTTGCTGATCCGGGCCGCGGGGTTTACCAACCTGGGGCTGGATCTGATGTATGGTCTGCCGGGGCAAACCCTGGAGGGCTGGACCGGGACCCTGGAAACGGCCCTGAGCTTCGCCCCGGAACACCTGTCGTGCTATCAGCTCACCGTGGCCGATGAAACCCCGCTGGGGCAAAGGGTGGCCGCGGGGCAGTTGCGACTGCCGGATGAAGAAACCCAGCGGGAATTTTTCCTCCTCACCGCCAACTTCCTCACGGCCCGGGGCTATCTCCACTACGAAGTGGCCAACTTCGCCCGGCAAGGACCACAGGCCGGAGGCCTGTGCCTATATTGCTGCCGCCACAACCTGAAGTACTGGACCCGGACCCCCTACCTGGGGCTGGGTCCGGCGGCGCATTCGTTCCTGGCCGGGCGGCGCTGGTGGAATATTTCGTCCGTGGCACAATATTGCTCTTCCTTGAGCGCCGGCGAAGCCCCGGTGGCGGGGGAGGAATCCCTCACCCCGGAGCAAATCCGCCTGGAGACCCTGGCCCTGGGGTTCCGGACCCGTGAGGGCGTCAGTCTCGCCACCCTCAGGGAGCAGCCGGGCGGAGACGCCATGGTCGCGGCGCTCACCCAAGCCGGCCTGGTCCGGGTGGACGGCGAGCGGGTCATCGCCACGGCCTGCGGCCTGGTGGTGGCCGACCGCCTGCCCCTGGGGTTTGTGGGCGTAGCGGGCGCTTAGGGTCGGGCGAAACTTAAAGATATTTCAAAACCGTATTGGTGGGGCGGCCGTCCCTGGCCGCCTTGAGGTGGCGGGCACAGAGGCCCGCCCCACCGGATTATTTTCATATTAACTAAGGCCTTTTCTTTTATCCTCCCTGGAACCCGGCCCGTCGGTCCCGCCCATAAATTCCCTGACCTGGAATAGTTCTGACTTGACAATTTTGACATAATATTTATCTTGCTACCCAAGGGTGAATTGGGGCGACCTGCCCCAGAGGAGAGGGTTCTCCGACCTTACTCCGCCTTCGGAGCCTCAGGGGCGCTCGCTCCCCTGCCGTTTTGGTTACCGTGCCGCGCCTCAGGCACGGTCGTCAGGGAAACCCCTTGCCGGGCTTGATCTTGACGCCCTCCTTCCAGCCGCAGGTGAGTATGCGCCTTCCCAAGAGAAAAACCCTGGTCTATGTGCTGATGGCGGGGGCCATCGCCGCGGTTCTGGGGGCATTTGTAGCCTTTGGACCGCCGGGCCTCTATGCCAAATCCGAGAGTCCGGAGTTTTGCGGCAGTTGCCATGCGGTGCAGCCGGAATATGAAGCCTGGTTTCATGCCGGGGCGCACCGCCGCATCAAGTGCGTTGACTGCCACCTGCCCAACGATAATTTCGTGCAACACCTGACCTGGAAAACCCTGGATGGCCTCAAGGATTTTACGGCCTTCCATCTGGGCCGGGTCCCTGAAAACATGCTCATCTCCGATCATGGCGCCAAAGTAGTGCAGGGAAATTGCCAGCGCTGCCATGCCGAGACGATTTCACGGGTTAATGAAGACCGGCGGTGCTGGGATTGCCACCGCCGTCTGTCGCACCAACGGACTGGCGCGATTGAGACCAGGACCCCTTAAGCTAGAAGGGCTATAAGGACGGGACAGCTTATGAAGAGGCACAGCGCGAGTTTTGTGGTCTGGTGGATGTGTTTGGCGGGGCTTATCTGGCTGGCGGGCGCCTGTTCGCCCCCTAAACCGGAGCCCGTAAAGACCGGGACCATCGCGGACGGGGATTATGACCCCGCCAATTGGGGTAAGCTGTATCCCCTGGAATACGACTCCTGGCTCAAAACCAAAGACCCCAAACCCCCCAAGAGCAAATATAAGAAAGGCTACGATACGGACCTGGTGATCTATGACAAACTCAGCGAGTTCCCGTACATGGCCCTGCTGTTCAACGGCTGGGGGTTCGGGGTGGAGTATAACGAGCCTCGGGGCCATTACTATATGCTCATCGACCAGTTGGAGATCGACCCCTCTCGCCTGAAGGCCGGTGGCGCCTGCCTCACCTGCAAGACGCCCTATGCCCCCAAACTGCGGCAGGAGATGGGGGTGAACTATTTCAGCCTGCCCTACCTGGAAGTGCACAGCAAGATTCCGGTCAAATTCCAGAAGATGGGAGTCACCTGCATCGACTGCCATGATAACAAGACTATGGACAACAAACTCTCTCGCTGGACCTTGACCAACGCCCTGACCGCCATGGGCAAAGACCCCAAGCAACTGACCCGGCAAGAGAAGCGCAGCCTGGTATGCGGCCAGTGCCATGTGACCTATGTGGTCACGAAGGACAAAGACATGAAGTCCACCGACGTCTTCTTCCCCTGGCAGGGGAGCAAGGAAGGCGACATCTCGGTGGAAAACATCATCAAAGTCCTCAAAAGCGACCCCGCTTATCTGGAGTGGAAGCAAAACGTCACCGGTTTCAAACTGGCCTTCATCCGCCATCCGGAGTACGAGTTCTTCAGCCGGAACAGCGTCCACTGGCAGGCCAACGTCTCCTGCGCCGACTGCCATATGCCCTATATCCGGGTAGGCGCCAACAAGATTTCCGACCACGACATCATGAGCCCGCTGAAAAATGACCTGAAAGCCTGTCAGCAGTGCCATGCGGAATCGCCCCAGTGGCTCAAAAATCAAGTTCTGGCCATCCAGGACCGCACCCTCTCCCTGATGAACCGGGCCGGCTACGCCGTGGCGGTGACCGCCAAGCTCTTTGAGATGGCCCACAAGGCCCAGGCCGAAGGCAAGCAGATCGACCAACCGCTCTACGACCAGGCCAAGGACCTCTATCTGGAAGCCATGTACCGGGTGATTTATATCGGCGCGGAAAATTCCATCGGCTTTCACAATCCCACCGAAGCCGGCCGCATTTGCGGCGACGCCATCGCCATGGCCATGAAATCCGATGCCCTGCTGCGTCAGGCCCTCACCAAGGCCGGGGTGGAAGTCCCGGCCAACGTCAACCTCGAATTGGCCAAATATCTCAACCAGCGGGGCGTCAAGCCTTTGAATTTCAAGCCGGAATTCGAGTTTAAAGATCCCTTCGGCATCCAGCCGATGTTGACGCCGGATAGCTCCCTGGGCAAATAAGGACAACCACATGAAACACCTGGTTCTTTTGCTTTGCTTGGGTTTGCTGGGCGGCGTCGCCCTGGGCCAGGGTCAGGGACAGGATGACCCCGTCCAACCGGGAAAAGCGGTCTTTGAGGACAGTTGCGCCCAGTGCCATCGCGCCAATGGCGAGGGGCTCCCGGCCACCTTCCCGGCCATGGTGGCGGCCACGAGAACCAAGTGATAGATTTTTAGTATTTGTATCAGGGTGCGCACCGCGCACCCTGATCAGCACAGGCTGGAAAGCCTGTGCCACCAGTTTTTCTCCCTGACCCCTAGCCCATAGCCCCTGATACATGACTACATGACTCAATGTGATATACTCCCAAAACAACCCATGGAGTTAGTCCCACCGGCGCCTGGCCCCGGTTGCCAAGAGGAGTAATCCACTGCGATGCACCCCCGTTTGCCGCGATCATATCTCGGTATTTTCCTGGCGCTGATGCTCCTCACGACCATGCCGGCCTGCGGGGTCCGGCAGTTGGCACAGGGGGAAATACAGCCCCCGAAAGTCAATTTTCAGGGCATCGCTTTCGGCCGCCCCAGCCGCGGGGGCTGGCCCCTGGCCGTCATGCTCCTCCTGACGAATCCCAATGACCAGTCTCTCAACCTGAAAGGCTACGACTATGAGCTGTGGCTGGAGGGCAAAAGCGTGGCCCAGGGGACCAGCCAGGAACCGGTAAGCCTGCCCCCCCAGGGACAGGCGGTGGCGCAAGTCCCCATTATGGTGAAGCTGCCCGCGGTCCTGGGACTGCTCCCCCTGCTGCTCAGGCCTGATCCGCCGCCGCTCCACTACCAGGTTGCCGGCTATTTCCGCCTGTCCGAAGTGCTGGGCGGCCTGGTCCGGATACCCTTCCGCTTCCAGGGCCAGGTCACCCCCAAAGAAGGGCTGGAAGCGCTCCGCCCCCACCTGCGATGAGCCAGGAGCGGCAAATTTGGCCAGAAATCCCCAGATAGTCTAATAAACCCTGCTGCCGGTGGTCAGGAATTAAAGTCACCGGCTTTAAGCCTGGAGGGCGGCCAGGGTAAATCCGGCCCTTATCCATAATTTTAGGCAAGTTTTCCTTGATAAATCATCGACAAATATTTATAAAGGGTAGTGCTTGAGTGTTTGTTCTCGTTTTCTTTTTATTTCCCTTGCTGCAAGTTAATCACTGACCCATACAACCAAGGAGGAACCATGAAACGTTTCGGAATAGGTTTTGCGGTTGTGCTTTCCCTAAGTTTGATTCTGGCTTCCTTAACCGTTCCTCCCGGCGCCACCGCCGCTGACAAAACCGTGACCATCGGGTTCACCGCCTCCAAGACCGGTAAATTCAACGTGGAGGCCACCCGTCAGATCAACGGCCTGCACCTGTGGATGGAGCAGGTGAACCAAGCGGGCGGAGTTAAGTTACCCGACGGCACCGTGGTCAAATTCGCCGACAAATTCTACGATGATGAAAGTAAAAAGGAACGGGTGCAGGAGCTCTATACCAAGCTCATCAGCACCGATAAGGCCGATTTCCTTATCAGTCCTTACAGCAGCCCCCTGACGGACGCCTCCGCGGTCATCGCCCAACAGTACAACAAGATCATGATCACCACCGGGGCCGCATCCGATTCCACTTATAAGAAAGGTTTCACCCTGGTTTATCAGACGTATACCCCGGCCTCCCGATATTTGACGGGCGCCGTGGATCTGTTGGCCCAATTGGCCCCCCAGGCCAAGAGCATCGCCATCATCCACGAGAAAGACAAGTTTTCCACCGACGTAGTGACCGCCCTGAAAAAATATGCGGAAGACAAAGGGTACAAGGTGCCGCTGTTTGAAGGTTATGATGCGGCCACCACTGACTTCGCCCCCTTTATCAACAAGATTCCCCAGCCGGTGGGGGCCATCATGGGCGGGGGGCATTTTGCCGACACCACCACCTTCGCCAAGCAGCTTTATGAAAAGAAGGTTAACGCCAACATGATCGCCTTGCTGGTGGCCCCGCCGGAGCCCAAATTCGCCGAATTGGGCGCGGCCTGCATCTCCGTGGTGGGATCTTCCCAGTGGGAACCCCAGGCAACCTATAGCGCCGAAGCGGCCAAAAAGGCCGGAGTGGAATATTTCGGGACCACCGTGGCGGATTTCGTCAAATCCTACCAGGCCAAATATAACGGCGAGACTCCTTCCTATCACAGCGCCGGAGGCTACGTGGCCGGCCTGATCCTCCAAAAGGCCATTCAACAGGCCGGTTCCACGGACACCGCCAAGGTTAAGGAGGTGCTGGACAAAATGAACCTGATGACCTTTTACGGGGTCATCAAGTTCGACGACACCCCCAAGGCCCACGGTCTCCAGGTGGGCCATGACATGGTGTATATCCAGTGGCAGAAAGACCAGCAAGGCAAACCGGTGAAGCAGGTGGTGTGGCCCACGGCCGCCGCCACCGCATCCGCCATGGTCTGCCCCGCCCGTTAACCGCAAGATTATTCCCTGCCGCTTCCGGTTCAGGAAGCGGCAGGGTAAAAGGTGAGCCTTTTCTATGTGGTCGCAACTGGTTGCTTCCTTGACCGATGGCTTGCTCTTGGGCTTTGTCTATGGCGTGGCCGCCATGGGTCTGACCCTGATCTGGGGCGTGATGTCGGTCATCAATCTGGCCCACGGACCCGTCATCGCCCTGGGGATGTTCGGCACCTACCTGCTGTTCACCCATCTGGGAGTGAATCCCTACCTGGCCATGGTCCCCGTGGCCGGGGCGGGCCTGATCGCGGGCCTGGTGATTTATGTCATCGCGGTGCACCGGGTGATTAACGCCCCGCATCTTTCCAGCCTGCTGGCCACCTTCGCAGTCAACATGATCATCATCGGGGTCGGCACCGCGGTCTTCAGCACCTCCCCCCAAAACATTGACTACTCTTTAGGCTCCGTGGAGGTGGGCTTCCTCACCTTTCCCGCCAGCCGGCTGGTGGGGGCCTTGGGGGCCATCCTGGTGACGGCCTGCCTCTATCTCTTTCTCTACTTTACCCGGCCGGGGAAAGCCATCCGGGCGGTGGCCAATAACCGCATGGCTTCGGAACTGATGGGCATTCCGTCCTCCCGGGTGCTGGCCCTCAGCTTCGGTCTGGGCACCATGATGGCGGCGGTGGCCGGCAGCCTCATCGCCACGTTTTTTCCCTTTACCATCTTGAGTGGGGGACCTTACGAATTAAAGTCCTTCGTAATTTGCGTCCTGGGGGGACTGGGTCACCCCTTGGGGGCGCTGGTGGGCGGCCTCTTACTGGGAGGTCTCGAGGGTCTGATTCCCACTTTCATGCCGGTTAGTTGGGTGCCGGTGGTGGAATTCGGACTCTTCGTGCTGGTATTGCTGGTCCGCCCCAGCGGTCTGTTTGGAGCCAAGTAAATGAAGGCCTGGCAAAACCCCGGATTCTGGCTACCCCTGGTCATTGTGTCGGCGTGGGGAGGGGCGGTCCTGCTCATCCATCAGGACACCATGCGGGAAACGGCCTTTATCCTGCTGATGTCCGTGGGTCTAGCCTCCAGCCTCAATATCCTGCTGGGCTACACCGGCTACGTCAGCTTCGGCCACATCGTGTTCTTCGGCCTGGGAGGTTACACCGGTTTCTACCTCCTCAGCGAACAAGGCTGGCCCCTGTTCGCCGCGGCC
>JAGVPN010000096.1 GCA_020052215.1 Syntrophobacterales bacterium | reverse complement strand
CCATTGGGGGAGAGGGGGAAAAATGGAACTGATTTAGAGCCTTATGGTTACTAAACCCGGCGACCTCCTCTACTCCCTCTCCCCCCGCTTCGGGGGGAGAGCGTTGGGGTGAGGGGGGCAGAACAACCGCATGCAATTTCCTAACCGGACACTGCTGGGGGCAGGGGGGATTTTCATCATCAGGGGTGAAATATTTGTGGTTCATGAACGTTTATGGAGGGGGCACACCGGCATATGCTCCCCAAAAGGGCGGATACCCAGGTCCGCCCCGTCATCGCTCGTCAGCCCTTTTCCCCGTTTATCTCTTCGGCCCACGACCGCCCGGGGTAGAGCACACCCATCAATTCCCAGGCCCGGGCATCCATGCGCGCCGCATCCCCGGGCGCTTCGTGGTCGAAGCCCAACAGGTGTAATATACCGTGAATCAGGAAAAAATCGAGGAGTTCCTGCCAGGGCCAGCCAAATTCCTCGGCCTGACGGCGGGTGGTCTCGACCGAAATCACCACCTCGCCCAGGAGCGCCGGGGGGCCGCCGGGGGTGGGCGCGTCGTCCAGGGGAAAGGCGATGACGTTGGTGGGGCCGCGCCGCCCGAAGGTTTCCCGGTTCAGGCGCGCCATGGACCGGTCGCCCACCAGGGTAAGGCTCAGTTCCCTCTCAGACAATCCCAAGGCGCTTAAGATCTTCCCGGCTTTTTTCCTGACCTTCTCCTGACTTAGGACCGTGGTTCTTTGGCGGTTGTTTATCCAGATCCTCATGGTGCTTCTTCTTGTCAATGGCCTGGGGGTATTGGATGCGTTGGTGAAAGATGCCGCTCAAGATCTTGTTGAAGCTTCTGGCGATGTGGTGCAGGTCCTTCAGGGTGAGTTCACATTCATCCAGTTGGCCGTCGGCGAAGACGTTGTTGATGATCTTCTGGACCATGCCCTGGATGCGGGCCGGGGTGGGGTCCGTCAGGGTCCGGGAGGCCGCCTCCACCTGGTCCGCCAGGAGCACCAGCCCGGCTTCCTTGGTCTGGGGCCGGGGGCCCGGATAGCGGTAATCCTCCATCTTCACCTGGTTGGGTTTGGCCGCCTGGGTCTTGGCCTTGTGGAAAAAATAACTGATGAGGTTGGTGCCGTGGTGCTGGCGGATGATATCGGCGATGTTCTCCCCCAACCGGTGTTTCCGGGCCAGGTCCACCCCGTCCTTGACATGGGAGATGAGGATCAGGCTGCTCATGGACGGCGCCAGCTTCTCGTGCTTGTTTTCCCCGCTCGTCTGGTTTTCCACGAAATAGACCGGCTTCTTGATCTTGCCGATGTCGTGGTAAAAGGCCGCGGCCTTGGCCAGCATGGGATTGGCCCCGATGGTCTCCGCCGCGGCTTCCACCATCTGGCCCACCACCATGGAATGATGATAGGTCCCCGGAGCGATGAGCATCAGTTCTTTGAGCACGGGCTGATCCAGGTTCAAGAGCTCCAGCAGGCGGATATTGGAGGAGTAGCTGAACAATGACTCCGTGATGGGGGTCAGACCCAGGGCCAGGATGCCGGTGAGCACCCCGCCTCCCAGGGCAAAAGCCTCCCCGATGAGCAGGTCGTTGCCGGTGAAAGGAAACTCCAACAATTTGAAGGTGATAACCAGAACCATGTTGGCCAGACTGATGAACAGGCCGGTTTGAATCAAGGCGCTGCGGCGGCGGCAACTTTTGACGCCCCAGACCCCCATCAGACCCGCAATGACAAAATAGATGAACAGGGGAAAGGGGTCGTCCACCATCAGGGCCGCGAAGGTGGCCCCGAGACAGGCCACCCCCACCCCCGCCTCCAACCCGAGAAACATGGCGGCTAAGATGGCGGCTAATCCCTGGGGCAGGAAGTACACCAGGTTATGGCCCACCAGGGGGAGATTCCGGGCCGCGTTGTCCCCCAGCGCCAGGAGCCCCTTGTTCATCAGAGTGCTGGCCAGGAGCAGGACCGCCACGAAAATCAGGTCCCGCAAGTGGTGGGAAAAGCGCCGCAGGGTGATGCGGGCCAGTTGATAGGAGACCCCCAGGAGTACGGCCAGGATGAAGAAGAGCCCCAGGAAGATGAGCACCCCCCGGCTGCGGGGGTAGATCTTGGTCTGGGCCTGCAATTTGACTAGGTGAAGGGGCGTGATGCGCTCGCCTTCCCGGACCAGCATCTCGCCCCGCTTCACCTTGAAATAAACGGGTTTTAATTCTTGCAGGCGGGCCTGCTGCCGCTCATGGGTTTCGGCCCAGTTGGGGGAGACGTTGGGCACCAGCAGGAGTTGGGTCAGATCGCACACCAGCCACCGGTCGGCGGGAGACACCTCCACGGCCACGTCCCGGCAATATCCCGCCGCGGATTTCCGCCCCTCATCCAGTTCAATAAATGGGAAGGGCGGGCGCTCTACCGCCTCCTGGCGGGAGGGCAGGCGCCGCACCAGGATCTCCCGGGGCTCCGGCTTGAGAAGGGCGCGGCTGCTGATCACCCCCTGGCGCAAAAATTGCCCCGTCACCTGGCTGACCATGGCTTCCAGGTAAGGGGAAAACTCGGCTTTGGCCAGGAGGTGAAAGGTGGGCTTGGGGACCACGACCCCCAGGAGGCGGTCGAATTCGGGCTTGTGGTCCAGCATGACCTTATAGGGCGCCATGGGCTTGGCTTTGCCCTTGGCGGAGACCCCGGAGGCCGCCACCGCGTCCTGGGAGACGCGCCGCATGTAGTCCATGGCTTTCTGGAGCCGCTGCTGCACCTCTTCCCCCAACTGCTCCTGCAAATCAAACACCGGGGGTACCTGGGTCATCAGCTCTTGCTGCTTCTTGCCCGTGGTCTCCACGTCCTCCACCAGAAATTCGCCGATGGCCTTGACGTTCTCCCGGGCCACATCCCCCACCAGGTACTTGCGCTGCGGCTCCGAGATGCGGGGCGACAGAATCAGGGCCAGCAGCAGGCTTAAGACCAGGAGCACCGCCACCCTGGCGCCCCAGTCCTGCCAGGGGGACAGGACGACTTTCCGGGATAAGGACTTGGGCAACCTGGCGCGCAGGCTGCGCCCCATGCCAAAGATCCGGCTGATGCTTTTGGGCACGTCTTTTTCAGGCATAAGGGTGCTCCGCAATCCCGGGAGACTCCCCCGGGCCTTTCCCTAATTCAGGCTTAGGCGGGAGGTGGTTCTGTCTCATGGCCGCCTCGGCGCATCCGGCGGCTTTCGTACGCCCGGATGATGTCCTGCACCAGGGGATGCCGCACCACGTCCCGCTCGGTGAAGTGGACGAAGGCGATCCCTTCCACCCCCTGGAGCAGATCCCGGGCTTCCACCAGACCGGAGCGCGCCCCGGGGGCCAGGTCGATCTGGGTCACATCCCCGGTGATCACCGCCTTGGAGCCGAACCCCAGGCGGGTCAGGAACATCATCATCTGCTCGGAGGTGGTATTCTGGGCCTCGTCCAGGATGACCAAGGAGTCGTTCAGGGTCCGGCCCCGCATGAAGGCCAGGGGGGCCACCTCGATGGTGCCCCGCTGCACCAGGCGGGTGGCCTTCTCGAAATCCATCATGTCATGGAGCGCATCATACAGGGGCCGCAAATACGGGTTCACCTTCTCCGCCAGGTCCCCCGGCAGGAAGCCCAGCTTTTCCCCGGCCTCCACCGCCGGCCGGGCCAGCACGATGCGGATGCAGTCGTTGTTCACCAGGGCGGCCACCGCCATGGCCATGGCCAGGTAGGTTTTGCCGGTGCCCGCGGGGCCGATGCCGAAGACGATGTCGTGGGCCCGGATGGCTTCGATGTAGCGCTTCTGGTTGAGGCTCTTGGGGGAGATGCGCCGCTTCATGGCGGAGATGTACACCGTGTCCAGGAAGAT
>JAGVPN010000257.1 GCA_020052215.1 Syntrophobacterales bacterium | reverse complement strand
CGGGGCAAAGACGCATTCGGTCCGAATGCGGCCATCAATTTCCCGGGCAAAGCTGTCAAATTCCGCTTGATGCATGGCCTTGCAGCTATACTCCTTGAGGCCTCGCCGGAGCCGGGCTGCCTGGGTCGGGCACGAGGGCACGGTGATGATGACGGCATCAGGGGTTTGCTGAACCTGATATCCCACCAGAATCTGCCAGGGCCAGTAACTCAGGGCCTGGACAAAGCCCTCCAAGCCGCGCGCTTCGATGTTGAAGAGCTTCACCAGGTCCCGGGCCCCCATAGCCGGAATTCTGCCCCAGACCTGTTCATTCAAGCGATCCGCGGTGGCCTCGTCAAATTGATCGCTGATGGCGATATACCAAAAGGCGTCCATCACCCGGTAATGCCTGAGTAAAAATTGCAGGTATTGCCGCAAAGCCGCGGCGTCCATGTCGGCAAACACGGTCAAATCCATGGCTTCCTCCTTCCCCGGGTCCTCCAACAATTCATGCTACTCACTGAGAATGATATCCTCCAGCGACCGCTTGGGCACGTGATGAACTCCGTGCTGATCCCGCCAGTACTTGATGCCGCCTCCGGGCTTAACTTCCTCCAGAACCGCGGTCTCCCCGGGTTTGCCCAGGGCAATGACCAGGAGGATCTCAAAGTGTTTCGGGAGGTTAAACATCTCCTGGAGCAGGGCTTTGTTGATGGAGCCGATCATGCACCCGGCCAGGCCTTGCTCCCGGGCCCCCAGGAGGATGCTCTGGGCCGCGATCCCCAGGTCGGTGGCGAAGTTCTTGGCGAGGTTCCAGTCGCCTATGATAGTGATGTAAGCTGAGGGCCGCTCCCCCTCCGAGGGGCCGGGCCAATCTTTGAGGTACCCGGCCCAGGCCAGGCATGGGAAGATCAGCTCGTTTTTGGGGGGCGCGTTGGAGAGGATATACTTGAGGGGTTGGAGATTGGCCGAGGAGGCTGACAAGCGGGCCAGGTTCACCAGCCATCTCAGGGTTTCCACCGGGACCGCCTCCTTTTGCAGGAAACGACGGCAACTGCGGTTGCTCTTGATCAGGTCTTCTATCATGACGACTCCCTGAGCATAATGGTTGACAGCCTGGGAGGGAAAAGGCTGGAATCCATTTAACGCTCTCCTTAATGCTAAACTCGTAAAAAGTCATTTTCCCCTCCCCTGGTGGGAGGGGATTAAGGGGAGGGGGAAGATATAGGGAATGCCAAAGGTATTTTCCGATAGCGGAATCATTCTAATCCCCCCTAACCCCCCTTTAGAAAAGGGGGGAACTATAAGGAATTGCTCTGAAAGTCCCCCTTTTTTAAAGGGGGATTTAGGGGGATTTGGGAACCTCCAAACGAAAGGAATTTTTGGCAAACGCTATAATTGCTGGAAGATGCTGATTATTTCACCCCCACCCTAACCCTCCCCCATCAAGGGGGAGGAAATTTCGGACTTTTTACGACCCCGTCATTAATAACTGCGAGGCAACCCGGGGCGGACAGGACCCCGGCCCGCAAGGCTCAGCCTCGCCGGCCATAAATCAGGCCGGGTCCTGGCGCGGCGACAGGGCAAAGACCCCCTCAGGGGTGAGGGTGGCGTTCAGGCCGAGGGTCTCCAGAAATTCGCTCAGGGGGCGGCCCAGGAGAAATTCGGTGGCCCCGGGGGTCATCCCCCAGTCGTCGATGAACATCTGGCGCAGGTAGTGGTCTAAGTGCAGGGCCTCGAACAGGGCGTCGCTGGCGGCCTCGTTCCCGGCTCCCAGGTCGGCCAGATGGCGGGCCACCGCGGCGCAGTCACAGCGGGCCTGATGCGCCTGGATCAAGTCCCACATTTCGGGGACGTCAGCGAACAGGTGGCGGCGCTGTAAGAGTTCTTCCGGCGGGGGCGGGGCTGGGGGTTCGCCCCAGCACTGCTGGCGGCGGCACTGCTCCGGCCGGTCCGCATAAATCCGGCAGGACTGGTGGGGCGCCAGGTAAAACCAGCACTGGCGGGCGCCTGGGACCTCCCGGACCTTCAGCCGTTCCTTGGTCAAGGCGGTCACCTCTCCCTCCCGGGTGGTGGCCTTCTCCCCGGGGCGGAGGGTATAGACGTCGTTTAAGGTCAGGACTCCCCGCTGAAAGAGCCCGAGGTCGCCTAGGAGCAGGGTAGGACTCCCCTTTTCACAGCATTCGCCGCAGCGCACGCATTTTTCGCCCCGCTCCAAGATCTGGTTGCGGCTGGCGGTCATCAGGCGGCGCCAGGCAACGGCCCGGGACTCGGGAGACAGGGTGTTCCAGCTCTCATAGACCTCTTTGAACCCCGCGGCCGCCTCGATCTCCCGGCGCAGGATCTTGAAGCGCTCACTCTTGGAGGAAACTTGCAGGACTTCGGCCAGATAGTCGTTCCAGATGGTGGCCAGCGCCTCCCGGGGTCCCTTGGCCAGGGCGTCCCACGGTTCCCCATGAATCTTGCCTAAAAATTTTTTGTCGGCCATGCCGGTCCGCCTCTCAATCTTTAATTTTCTGTTGAAAAGTTCCCGTAGGGGCGGTTCGCGAACCGCCCCTACAACGGCTTTTCATGCTTTATGGGTGGGCCAAAGGCCCATGAGCAACTGTCTTGAAAAGTTATTGAGAATTTGGTGGCACAGGCGTCTCGCCTGTGCATGATGAAGGTGCGCAGTGCGCACCCTACCCGGCGGACGAAACGCCCACCCTACCAAACTATTTATCATTAACGGGTGGGCCAATGGCCCATGAATGATTGATCTATCTTATCATACCCAGGCTACAGGCGCAGGGGCTTTCCCGGTTTTTCGGCTCACCGGCCTTCCTGCTGGACAAAATTCACCAGACCCAGGGTCAGCTCGGTCATGGCCGTGAGATCCAGGTGGTCCATGACATCCCCGGGCCCGTGGTAGTTGGGGTTGCGCATGAACGCGGTGTCGGTGAGCATGACCGCGGGGTAACCCTCGTCCCAAAAATTGGCGTGGTCGCTCAGGCGGACTTCCGGCAGAATATGGCCCCCCAGGGGTACGGCCAGGGTGACCGCGGGGAGCAGGCAGCCGCCCTTGATGGCGGCCTCCAGGCGGTCCATGAGGGGCCGGGAGCGCCGGTCGCTCACCAAGCCGATGAAGTTACCGGTGGTGGGATAGCCCATGAGCCTGAGGGGCAGGGGGAGCGACTGGCTGTGCGGGGTCTGGGAGTAATATCCCACCATCTCCAGGCAGAGCATGCCCAGGATGTTGGCTTTTTGCTGGCGCGCCCTTTTTACGTAAACCCGGGAACCCATGTCAGGGGTGAAGAAGGCCGGGGGCTCCTCGCAGGTGAAGCCGATGAAGGCCCAGGGCTTAGGTGGCGTCAGGTTCCGGGCCAGGCGGGCCACCTCCAGGAGCACGGCCACCCCGCTGGCGTTGTCGTCGGCCCCGGGGGTGCCGGCCACGGTGTCGAAGTGGGCCCCCAGGATATAGTAGCCGCCGGGGTTCTCGTCGCCAACGATGATATTGCTTACTTCCTCCCCCATGTAGGTAAAGGTCTGGCACCGGGGCGCATAACCCATGGCCGCAAAGTTTTGAGAGACGTAATCTTCAGCCGCCTTAAGATTCCCGGGGCGGCAGATGGAGCGGTCCCCCAGGGTGACGCTCAGGTAGGTGAGATGCCTGGTCAGGTTGGCACGGATTACGTCGCGATCCATAGAATCACCCTGTAACGGGGTCAGCGTGAGGCCGATGATGGCTGTCACGACATGAACCAGGATAAGAGCCGATTTTAGAGCTGGTTTAATCTTTGCGCCTCGGTAGCGGGAAATCCATTTAACGGTGCTTAGAACCTATTGCAACACCTGTCTTGGGCTGCAAATATGTTCTTTCAACCAATCAAAGGTTGGAAACCGGGGTTTCAAGTCCCCCTTTCCTAAAGGGGGATTTAGGCAGCAGTGTCCGGTTAGGAAATTGCATGCGGTAGTTCACCCCCCCCTTGACCCCGACCTCCCCCCGAAGCGGGGGGAGAGGGAGTAGAGGAGGTCGCCGGGTTTAGTAACCATAAGGCTCTAAATCAGTTCCATTTTTCCCCCTCTCCCCCAATGG
>JAGVPN010000320.1 GCA_020052215.1 Syntrophobacterales bacterium | reverse complement strand
CTCGGCATACTGTTCCTCAATGACGGCCAGAGCCTGGGCGAATACTTTCAGCTTGGCGTCGCTGATGGGAGAAGGGGAGAGAGAGGGTTGCAGACTCCTGGCGACCCCCGGGAGAACCTGGTTCTGGCCAAAGACCGCCACGGGTCCGGCGAGACTCCAGCCCAAGGCCAGGCCCAAGACCAAGGCCACACCACCCCAAAGCCACAATTTCCGTGCCATCATCTGCCTTTATCACCTTGATGCGTGGGCCGGGCCCGACAAGGGGACCAAGCGTCCCGGTTGCCGGCCTTCCCGCTTGATAGAGTTGCTTTAAGAAGCCGGTTTTTTTGGGGCCACCGGCTTCGGTTGGCCGGAGGTCAACAGCTCTTTCGCCTGCTGCACCCAGGGGTCCTGCTCCGGGGATGTCACCGGGGCCGGCGTCTTCTCCGGGGCCGGTTTCTTCTCTGGAGCTTTAGCGGCCTGGGGCTTTTGCCCCGGGACCTCGGGTTCCAGACCTTTGCCCTGGATTTTATCTCCCTTGGGGCTATAACACTGGGCCACGGTCATCACCAGGGCGGAGCCATCCTCCAGGGGGAAGGCTTTCGTGAGGCCGCACAGGCCCAAGGTTTTGTCTCCCAGCAAGGTGGCCCGGGCCTGATCCCGGAGGGCTGCGGCCATGATTTCCGCCGCCCGGGCAGTTCCCTGGTCCACCAGCACCACTATGGGGGGCAACGTCTTGAAAACCAGGTCCCGGTCTTTGCCCGTAAAGGATTGTTCGGTCTTGGGGGAACGCCCTTTGGCCAGCAGGATCTGCTGGTTACCCAGGAACAGGGAGGCACTGCGCACCGCCTCCTCCATGGAACCCCGGGCGTTGTTGCGCAGGTCCAGGATAATGCCCTTGACCGGCGGTTGATGCTGTTTGATATTGTTCAACGCCGTGGCCAACTCCACCGGAGTTTCGTTGTTGAAATAACGGATGCGCACATAAGCGGCGGTGTTATCCAGGTACACGGCGGTGACGGTGTTCATTCCCAGGGGTTCCAGGGTGATGGTCAGATCCAGGGGCTTGACCTCGCCGTTACGGATCACCTGCAACTTAAAAGTGGTGTTGGGCGCGCCTTGGAAACGCCGGGTGGCCTCCTGGGTGGTGAGGTTGCGCACCATCTGGCCGTTAATCTTGATAATGTGGTCATTGGGCTTCAGACCGGCCCGGGCGGCGGGACCGCCATCGATGACGCTGGCCGCGGTGAGAAGGCCGTCTTTGACGATCAAATCTACTCCAGCTTCCGCCGGGGAGCGCTGTGGCCCCTGGAGATAGTCCTGATATTCCTTGGCCGTGAGGAAGGAGGAGTCCGGGTCCAGGGAGTTCATCATCCCCCTGAGGGAGCCGTAGATCAAGTCCTCTTCATTCTTGGGCCAGACATATTTCTGGGAGACTTCGAAGAGAGCCTCGGTGTAAAGGCGCAGGGAGTCATAGTTGGCGGCGGTGGGGGCCGCCCAGGCCGGCAGCAGGAAGTACGCCGCCAGACCTAACGCCGCCACGATCAATCCCACCTGCCGGGATAACCTGAGCCATCCGTGGCCTGGGGTCCTCAATTCCTTGGGTCGATTCACGGGACTAACTTTACCTCCCTGCCAGACTGGGGGCTTTGAGGTCCATGACCGGCGAGGCCAGGTGGCTGGCTTTCCGGGCTATGACCTTATAAGCCGCCTGCTTGATATCCTCAGCGGTCAGGCCGTAATGTTTCAAGAGAGCTTCGGGTTTCCCCGACATGCCGAAGGTGTCTCGTAAGCCGATGCGTTTTAAGGGCGCCGGGCAATGCTCCCCGAGGATTTCGCTCACCGCGCTGCCCAGGCCGCCGGTGACCATGTGCTCTTCGGCGGTGACCACGGCCCCGGTGCGCCGGGCGGAGTCCACCACCAGTTCCCAATCCAGGGGTTTGAGGCAGCCGAGGTTAAGGACCCGGGCCTCAATCCCTTCTTGGGCCAGCCCGGCGGCGGCGTCCAGACAGGCCTGGACCATGATGCCGATCCCCATCAGGGTGACGTCGCCGCCCTCCCGCAGGAGGCTTCCCTGCCCCAACTCAAAAACATAGCTGTCGTCGTAGATCACCGGCAGCGCCAGGCGGCCGGTGCGCATGTAGACCGGGCCGTGGTAGCCGGCGGCCCAGCGGGTCATGGCCCGGGTTTCGGGGCCATCGGCCGGCGCCAGCACCACCAGGTTGGGCAAGATGCGCATCAGGGCCAGGTCTTCCACGGCCTGGTGGGAGCCGCCGTCTTCCCCCACCGTCACCCCGCCGTGGGAGGCGACGATCTTGACGTTGAGGTTGCCGTAGGCGATGGTCTGGCGGATCTGTTCCCAGGCCCGGCCGGTGGCGAACATGGCAAAGGTGCTGGCAAAGGGAATTTTCCCTCCCAGGGCCAGGCCCGCGGCGGTGCCCATCAGGTCTTGCTCGGCGATCCCCACGTTAAAAAAGCGGTCTTTGAAAATCTTGGCGAAATGGTGGGTCTGGGTGGAGCCGGACAGGTCCGCGTCCAGCACCACGATGTTAGGGTTTTCAGCCCCCAACTGCGCCAGGGTCTTGCCGTATTCGACTCGGGTGCTCTCTTTGGCGGACAAGTCTTGCCTCAACTCCGGATATTTTGGCGTCCTGGCGGGAAAAATACCTCACACCAAGACGCAAAGACGCAAAAACGCAAAAACGGAGGCATTATCCCCCCAACTCCTTCAAGGCCTGCTGATATTCTTCCGGGTTCGGGGCGGTGCCGTGATATTTCTTCTGGCCCTCGAAGATGGACACGCCCTTGCCTTTGACGGTGTGGGCGATGATCATGCTGGGTTGCCCCTTGACCCCCTTGCAGGCCGTGAACGCCTCCAGGAGCTGCGGGATATCGTGGCCGTCCACTTCCAGGGTGTGCCAGCCAAACGCCTTCCACTTGTCATTGATGGGCTCGATGCTCATGACCTCGGCGGTGTGGCCGTCAATCTGGAGGCGGTTCCTATCCAGGATGGCCACCAGGTTGTCCAGGCCGTAGTGGGCCGCGGTCATGGCCGCTTCCCAGATCTGGCCTTCCTGGACTTCGCCATCCCCCAACAGGGCGTAGATCCGGCTGCCGTGCCCGTTCAGGCGGGCCGCCAACGCCAGGCCGTTGGCGATGGACAGGCCCTGCCCCAGAGAACCGGTGGGGATCTCCACCCCCGGGGTGCAGCCGGAGTCGGGATGACCTTGCAGGATGCTCCCGAACTGGCGCAGGCTCAAGAGCTCTTCCCGGGGAAAATAGCCCAGGCGGGCCAGGACGGCGTAATAGGCCGGGGCCCCGTGACCCTTGGACAGGATAAACCGGTCCCGGTCGATCCAGCAGGGGTCGCCGGCGTGCGCGCGCATCTCGCCGAAAAAGAGCGCCACCAGGATATCGGTGGCCGACAGCGAGCCGCCCAGGTGGCCGGAACCGGCCCGAAACAACATTTCAATGATGTCGAGGCGAACCTGGCGGGCGATCTCTTTCAAGTGGTGGTGGTCCGGGATGGCGTTGATCTCCTTTTCGTATTCTTCATTATGGTTAAGTATATCCATTCGGCAATGGTTTTTCTACCATAATGCCAAAAATTCCTGCCCAGGCGGGTAACTATTTCATTTACCATAAAGATTGCCTGGAGAGGGGTTTTGTTAAGTCCGGCGGGAGTTTTTTAGCGCTCAACCATAAATCCGATGCGGGAGGCCCGGTCACCGCCCGCGGTTTCTCCCTGACGGGAGATTATCCCGGCAGGAGGATTTCTCTTGGTTATCAATTACTCCTTGCAGTATATAATAAAACTTGGCAAAAAAATTCGCCGAGGCCCGGCGGCGCGGCAGGGTAGGGGGGCCGGTTTTTTTGACCGACCTGGGGCAGGCGGCGCGCTAAGCCGAGTAGGGCGGGCATTGCCCGCCATCTGGGCTGAGCAGGGCGCACTCTCCATCTATTTTGGTGCGTAAGACGCACCCTACTTGATGGTCGTAGCGACTGTCTTACGCACCAGAACAGGTTTTTTTGCCGACGGGGCTAAACTTTTCAAAATAGGGGTCCTGACGGCGCCCTGGCCCGGCGATACTGAGGAGAAATTCATGGCCTTGACCCGAGAGGAAGTGCTCCACGTGGCCGATCTGGCCCGGTTGAGTCTGCTGCCCGAAGAGATCGAGCTCTTCACCCGGCAGCTCAACGACATCCTGGCCTATGTGGAGAAGTTGCAGGAATTAGACACCACCGGGGTGGAACCCCTGGCCCACGTGATCCCGGTGTTCAACGTCTTTAGGGAGGATGTGGTCAGTCAGGGGCTTGACCGGGATGCCGCCCTGAGCAATGCCCCGGCCCGGGAAGAGGGCGCCTTGGTGGTGCCCCGAATCATTTGAAGCGGGTTTTGGGTTTTGGGTTTTGGGTTCTGGGCTGAACAATTAAGGCGAGCCAACATGTAGGGCGGGCACTGCCCGCCATAATTTCGGCACAGGCTGGAAAGCCTGTGCCACCGATTGATTTCCATGGGGTAATGTCGGGTTCGCTTGAACTTGCATCAGACGCAATCTGTAACTTATTGCAGTTTCGATCTATTTTAACCAAAAACCAAAAACCAAAAACCAAAAACGGTAGGTCAATGCATGACGGAACCTTTATATAGTCTGAGTATCAGCCGGTTGGCGCCGATGCTGGCCCGGGGCGAGGTGTCGCCGGTGGAGGTGGCCGAGGCGATGCTCACCCGCATTAAGGAGCGGGACGGCGAACTCAACACCTATATCACTGTGGACGAACCCGGCGCCCGGGCTATGGCCCAGGAGGCCGCGGCCAGGCTGGCCCGGGGCGAGGCCACGCCGCTGACGGGGATCCCCCTGGCCCTCAAAGACGTCATGGTCACCCGGGGCTTGAGAACCACCTGCGGCTCCCGCATCCTGGCGAACTTCATCCCCCCCTACGACGCCACCGTCTGCGCCCGGCTGCGCCAGGCCGGGGCGGTGTTTCTGGGCAAGGTCAACATGGATGAGTTCGCCATGGGCTCAAGCACGGAAAACTCGGCTTTTGGCCCCTCCCGCAACCCCTGGAACCGGGATTATATTCCCGGCGGTTCCTCCGGGGGTTCGGCCGCGGCGGTGGCCGCGGATCTGTGCATCGCCGCGCTGGGCTCCGACACCGGCGGCTCTATCCGGCAGCCCGCCTCCCTGTGCGGGGTGGTGGGCTTAAAGCCCACCTATGGCCGGGTCTCCCGGTACGGGCTGGTGGCCTACGCCTCCTCCCTGGACCAGATCGGCCCCCTCACCAAAGAAGTGCGGGATGCGGCCATCCTGCTCCAGGCCATTGCCGGGCACGACCCCAGGGACTCCACCTCGGCGCCGGCCCCGGTGCCGGATTACCAGGAGGTGCTGGGCCGGGAAATCACGGGGCTCAAAATCGGGGTCCCCCGGGAATTTTTCGGGGAGGGGTTGGACCCGGAGGTTGCGGCCGCGGTGCAGGCGGCCTTGCAGACCCTGACCGGCCTGGGGGCCGAACTCGTCGAAGTCAGCCTGCCCCACACCGAGTACGCGGTGGCCGTCTATTACGTCCTGGCGGTGGCCGAGGCCTCCTCCAACCTGGCCCGCTATGACGGGGTGAAGTACGGCTTCCGGGCCGAAGGCCAGAATTTGCTGGAAGTTTACGCCCAGACCCGATCCCAGGGATTCGGGGCCGAAGTGCGGCGGCGCATCATGCTGGGAACTTATGCCTTATCCGCCGGCTATTATGAGGCCTATTATCAAAAGGCTTCCCAGGTGCGGGCCTTGATCCGCCGGGACTTCGAGGCCGCCTTCCGGCAGTGCCGGGTGATCGCCACCCCCGTGGCTCCCACCCCGGCCTTCCGTCTGGGGGAAAAAGTGGATGACCCGCTGACCATGTACCTGTCGGACATCTTCACCATTTCCGCCAACCTGGGGGGGATTCCCGGCATTTCGGTCCCCTGCGGCTTTTCTTCCGGGGGGCTGCCCATCGGCCTGCAACTCCTGGGGCCCGTGTTTGGCGAGGCTGACTTGCTGCAAGTGGCGTACGCCTTTGAGCAGGCAACCGACTTCCACCGGCGCAAACCGCCTTTTTAGGGTTATGGGCGAAAGTCCCCGGCGTCCGGGCGGCGGCAAGGCCGGGACGGCTTTCGGCTGGCGGGGGCTTTGGCCCGGCGGGCTTGCATTAACGAGTTGAGATTTATATCATCTGAGGTCAAGAGGCAGGTCTTAGCCTGCGTAGGCACAGGCTGGAAAGCCTGTGTCACCTTCCGACTGCAATCTGGTCTTAGGCGTCCGGCGTGAGGCAGGGGACCGGGGCCGCCGCCTCAGCGCCTGGGAAGCGGTTGCGGGGTACAAATATGAGGCAGAATTTCAGGATAGCCCAGACGTTCTTTCTCCTTATCTTTCTCGCCGGGGTGGGGTGGGGGGGCGCCTCTGTCGCGACCGCGGCCGAGGCGAGCGGGAGCCTCAACCTGGATCAGGCCATTGATCTGGCGCTGAAAGAACATCCCGCCATCAAGCAGTCCCGGGAAACCATGGCCGCGGCCCGCTATGGTATCGGGGTGTCCCGGGCGGCGTATTTACCCCAGGTCAGTTTTGTGAGCAATTATTATTATGGGAACGCCTTTTCATCCACAAGTCGCAAACCCCTGACCGCGGCGACGGGCGGGACGGTCAGCAGTTTATCCAACGCCGACACGACCCACTACTATTTTTATCAGTTCCAGGCCACCCAACTGCTCTACGATTTCGGCAAGACCCCCGGCCTGATCAAGGAGTCCCGGGCCTCTTTCGGCCAGTCGGAGCAAGATTTCGCCGGCAGTCGCCAACAAGTGGCGCTGGACGCCCGCACCGGCTATTTCGGCTACCTGGCGGCCCAGCGGGCCTTAAAGGTGCAGGAAGAGACCGTGCGGCAAAACCAGGCATTGTTGAAGCAGGCCCAGGGGTTTTATCAGGTGGGATTGAAGGCCAAGATCGACGTGACCAAGACCGAAGCCAACCTTTACGACGCCGAGGCCAATCTCATCAGGGCCAAGAACGGCGTCGAGTTGGCCCGGGTCACCCTGATGACCGCCTTGGGGTTGAAGACCTGGCCGTTCACCCAGGTGGAGGACGTGCTGGAAGTCAAGGCCCAGCCCCAGTCGCTGGAAGCCTTGAGGACCCAGGCCCAGCAGCGCCGACCGGAGCTTTTGAAAAACCGGCATCAACAAAATTATAACGAAGCCGCCATCAAGGTGGCCCAGGCCGGCTATTTCCCCGTGCTCACTTCCAATCTGGCCTACGGCTGGCAGAGCATAGATCGGCCTTTTGCCAACCAGCCCAGCACCTGGTATGTGGGCGCGGCCATGACCTTCCCGCTGTTCGAGGGCCTGTCCACGACCTATGCGGTGGCCCAGAATAAAGCTCAACTGCGGGCTACCCAGGAAAATTACGAAGTGCTGCGGCAGAACGTCACCAAAGAAGTGGAGCAGGCCTATCTGGATGTCAAGTCGGGTTGGGAGCTGATCCGGGCCTCCAAGAAGGCCCTGGAGGCGGCCCGGGAAAATCTGCGCCTGGCCTGGGGCCGCTACCAGGCGGGCGTCGGCACCATCATCGAAGTCACCGATGCCCAGGTGCAATTCTCCCAGACGGATTTGAAATTTGTCCAGGCCCTCTATGATTACCGGGTGTTCGAGGCCAAGCTGGACAAGGCCATCGGCAAACCTTATTAGGTTTTCGGTTTTGGGTTCTGGAGGGGGCCTGCTTGATGGGGAGGAATTATCCAAGCGGTTCGCTCAGAATGGCAGGTTGGCGTTGAATGGTTTTGCAACCGAAAACCCAGAACCCAGAACCGGCTTTACCAGAGGCGGTGGCTCGCCAACTGTTGCCGCAACTCCTGAGGCGAGCGAAACTGCCAGGCCGTCAGACCCTGACCCCGAGCCGCTTCCACAAAGGCCTCCTTATCGTCCAGGAAGAGGATTTCCTCCGGGGGGCGCCCCGCCTGCCGGATGAGGGCCTGGTAGATGGCCGGCTCCGGCTTGCGGCTGCCCACCTGGTAGGACAGGACAAAGGCCCGGAAAGGCTGCAGGAGTTCCCTAAAGCGCTCCTTCAGATAATCGAAGTGCAAAGAATTGGTGTTGGACAGCAGAAACAGGGGAAAGCTGGACGCCAGGCGCGCTACCAGCTCCGCCATGCCCTCCATGGGGTCGAAGAGATCGCACCAGAGGTCGCAGAATCGGGAGTAGGGGAGGGCCACCCCGAAATGGGCCGTGACCCGCTGATAAAACTCCCGGGAAGTGATGCGGCCGGTATCGTAGCCCGGTTCCAGGCCGGATTCAAACACCTGGGCATAGACCTCCTGGGGGCTCAAGACGGCCAGGGCGGCCAGGCGCCGGCAGAAGCGCAGGTGATCCACCCTGACCAGGACGTTGCCCAGGTCAAAGGTGATGGCGGTGATGGCGCGGGGAGCAGGCGATGCCATGCGCATAACTTTCCAGAAGGTTATATTTTTTCTAGAGCATCTTATTTTACCTGCTCTGGCCCCGGTAGCAAGCCCCAGGGACGCTATCTCTATGATATAATTACCGCAAAGAACTAGCAGGCCGGCCTGATGTCCAGGCCGAGCCGAAAGGCGGGGCCCGCGACTGAGGTAATGGTCTTTGGCGGCGCCCGGATGTCTTGCCTGGCCTAATCCGCCCAACGGAGGTGTCGGATGGCGCGCAGTAGGAGCCGGATGTGGATGGCGATTATCAGTTTGTTGGTGGGGGTCGCGGGCGCCAGCGTCTTTTGGCTGTATAGCCCGTATGGCCATGACCGGCTGGCCCAGCAGGCCGCAGAAGACTTAAAGTCCCAACCGCTCCCCCTAGAGGGGAAAGGCGGGCCCGTGAATCTCAAAAAATTGGCCTCCCAGGCCATGGGGTCACGGTATCAGATGGTGGCCGACGGTAAGCAGGTGTTCCTGGTGGACCTCAAGAATGGCCGGGTATGGCGGTATTTCCACCACACCAAGGAGGCCGGCTTCGCCAAGGAAGACGAAGGTTTTCTGCCCATTCCCCTGTATTACGCCGGCCAGAAGCATGATGCCGCCACGGAGATCGAGCCGCCCCCGGGCGTCCCACCCCTTCAGACCCCGCCGGCGGGGAAGCCGCCCCAGTGAGCCGGGGGTGGCGGCAGGATCTGGCCTGGGCCGGGTTTATCCTGGGGCTGGCCATGCTCTTCGGGCTGGTGCAGCAGTGGCCCCTGGTGCGCACTTCCTGGCGGGGTGAACTGGCCCCGCGCCTTTCCCAGATGCGGGAGCAGCGCCGGGCCGCACAGTTCCAGGGAGTGAAAACCATCGACCTGGCCCGGGCTTACGCCATGTTTCAGTCAGGGGAAGCCTTGTTTATTGACGCCCGCCCCGCGGCCGAGTTTAACGAGTTGCACGTCCCCCAGGCCATCAATCTCACCCCGGACCAGGTTCCGGCCGGCGTGGCCGAGAAATTGGCGGGCCTCGCCAAAGACCGGGAAATCGTGGTGTACTGCGGCCAGGCCAACTGCGACCTGGCCTTGAAGGTGGCGGAAAAACTCCAGGCCCTGGGATTTACCTGGGTGATGGTCTATGTGGGGGGATTCCGGGCCTGGGATGAAGCCGGCTACCCCGCGGACACGAGTAAATAAAAAGAGGGGGAAAAGGGAAAAAGGGGAAAGGGCGAAAAGGGGGGGGGTAGGTTCATGTGGCTTGACCATCCTTTTTTGCCTCAATATGTTTAGGCTGCATCCAGGGAAAAAATGTTTTCTTTACCTTTCCCCCTTTTTCCCTTTCCCCCCTCTTTATTTAGGAGTGTGACTTGCGAATAAGCGGTCGCCTTATTGGGCTCCGGGCCCTGGAAGTGGTTCTGGGCGGGCTCTTTTTTTATGTCGGGCTGCAAAAAGTCCTGCACTCCTATGAGTTCGCCGAAGCGGTGCTGGCTTACCAGCTGCTGCCGGAGAGCCTGGTGGGCGTGGTGGCGGCGGGGTTGCCGTGGCTGGAGATCGTTGCGGGGCTCTGCCTGGTGGCGGGGCTCAAGCGACGGAGCTGCCTGCTCCTCCTGGCCGGGCTGGTGGTCGCTTTCCTGGTCGTCATCCTCATCACCATGGCCCGGGGGCTCTCCATCGACTGCGGCTGCGGTCTGTTTTTTCAAAGGCAGGTAGGGCTGGGCGCGGTGCTGGAGGATGCGGTTTTGCTCGGCTGGGCCGCCGGACTCTATCGGTGGGAGTTTTTAAGGTCTGAAAAAGGTGGGCCGGGGTCGATTGCCCAAGCCGCGCCTTGAGCCATAATATGGTGCGTAAAACGCACCCCACGAAAACTGGTAGGCCGTGCCTACCATACATTAATTATTGCCGAAAACCGAAAACTGAAAACCGAAAACCCGGATATGGCCAGATTCTTTAATTTTTACGATCCGCTGGAAAAGCGCTATGTTTTCAACAGCTTCCTGGTGGTGGTGGGGCTGGTGGAGATCCTGATCCTGGTCTTCACCCTCATCTGGCAGCTGGATGAGGGCATCTTTACGGACCACCCCCGGGTCATCCCGTTCCCCTGGAGCCCATATCTGCTGGCCGCCTTTGTCGCTCCCATCGCCCTGTTGTTCCTCTTCGGGGTGGTTATCCAGGGGTTCGAATTTTTTGGTCAGGAGGCCCCGGAGGCCCGAGTCAGGGGCAAAGGCTGGGGCGCCCGGTGGTGGCGGGTGCGCTACCTTTTAGGACTCCTGGCCTTCATGGCCGTCCTGGGGTTGGCCATTCAGGGCAAGAACGCCCTGCCCCTGGTGGCGGCGGCCATCAAATTTATCGGATTGGGGGGCGCCTACGGGCTCATCGCCTTGCTGGCGTTAGCGCTGCTGTATCTGCCGCTGCGCCTCTGGCTGCGCTATCGGCTCCAGAAGCAGGCCATGGAGTATCAATATCTGCTGACCCTGGCGGAGCGCCACGGGGTCGTGGTGGTGGACCCGAAACTTCATCCGGAGCTGGCGGCTGAGCTTCACGATAAAAAAAATATTTCCGCCGCGCCCGCCAATCTACTGCCTGCTCCGGATATTTCGGAAGACCCCGGCCCCAATAAATCGGACTTGTGAAATTTTTCCTTTACAGCCGGTGCCATTTTGGGGTATGAATTGACATTCAGCTTATAAATTGCTCACAGTTGCAGAAACAGGGTAGGGGAGGTGATGTACGTTTAGCTCGGCAGTTTTGGTTAAAGACCTTAAACCTTAAGGAAATCATTACTTTATAGGAGGATAGGGGACGGTATGGATATTATGAGTTTTGCGTTGATCTGTGGCGCAGTGGGCGTGGCCTACGGCCTGTTCACCACCACCTGGGTCCTGAAACAGGACGCCGGCAACCCTCGGATGCAGGAAATCTCTGCGGCGGTGCGGGAAGGCGCTAATGCCTTCTTGAACCGGCAGTACAAGACCGTAGCCATGGTGGGCGCGGTCGTCTTCGTGCTGCTGTTCGCTCTGGGCAAATACACCGCCATCGGCTTCGTCATCGGCGCCGCGGGTTCGGCTCTGGCCGGGTACGTCGGCATGTATGTGTCGGTGCGGGCTAATGTGCGCACCGCCCAGGCAGCCTTTACCAGCATGGCCCACGCCCTGAAAGTATCCTTCCGGGGCGGCTCGGTCACCGGCATGCTGGTAGTGGGCCTGGCCCTGTTGAGCGTGGCCGGGTACTACAAGTTCCTCATGGCGGTTGATCCCAAGGAAGCCATGCACGCCCTGATCGGTCTGGGCTTCGGCTGCTCCTTGGTGTCGCTGTTTGCCCGGTTGGGCGGCGGCATCTACACCAAGGCCGCGGATGTGGGCGCCGACCTGGTGGGTAAAGTGGAAGCCGGCATCCCCGAAGACGACCCCCGGAACCCCGCGGTCATCGCCGACCAAGTGGGCGACAACGTGGGTGACTGCGCCGGTATGGCCGCCGACCTTTACGAGACTTACGTCGTGACCGTGGTGGCCGCCATGCTGCTGGCCTTCACCGTGTACGGCCCCGGCTCGAACGCCATCGTCTTCCCCATGGTCATCGGCGGCGTGTCCATCATCGCCTCGGTCATCGGCACCTACTTTGTGCGTTTGGGGAAAGGCGGCTACGTCATGGGCGCCCTGTATAAGGGTCTCATCGTTTCCGGCGTGCTGGCCATCGTCGCTTTCTGGCCCCTGGCCCACAAGTTCATGGCCGGCGTGGCCTCTAAGGCCGCCACGGGCGCCGTGGGCTTTTCGATTCCGCCCATGAACGTCTTCCTGCTGGCGGTGATCGGCGTGGCCCTCACCGGCCTGATCGTGGGCATTACCGAATACTTCACCTCCAAGAGCTTTAACCCGGTGAAGTCCATTGCCAAGGCCTCCACCACCGGCCACGGCACCAACGTCATCCAGGGCCTGGCCATGTCCATGAAGTCCACCGCGGCGCCGGTTATCGTCATCGTGGTGTCCATCCTGGCGGCCTTCCATCTGGGCGGCGGTCTGGCCCATCCCGGCACCGGCCTCTACGCCATTGCGCTGACCGCGGTGGCCATGCTCTCCATGACCGGTATCGTGGTAGCCATTGACTCTTACGGTCCCATCACCGACAACGCCGGCGGCATCGCCGAGATGTCGGAACTGCCCCAAGAGATTCGGGACATCACCGATCCTCTGGATGCGGTGGGCAACACCACCAAGGCCGTCACCAAGGGTTACGCCATCGGTTCCGCCGGTCTGGCCGCCCTAGTGCTCTTCGCCGAGTACTCCCGCTCCTTCCCCGGGGTCATGACCTTTGACCTGGCCGACCCCCGGGTAATCGCCGGCCTGTTCATCGGCGGTCTGCTGCCCTACTTCTTCGCCGCTCTCTGCATGGAGGCCGTTGGTAAGGCCGCCGGCGGCGTGGTGGAGGAAGTGCGGCGCCAGTTCCGGGAAATCCCCGGCATCATGGAAGGCACCGCCAAACCCGAATACGGCACCTGCGTGGACATCGTCACCAAGAGCGCCCTGCGCGAGATGATACTCCCGGCCCTGATCGCGGTGTGCGCTCCCCTGGTCGTGGGCTTCATGCCGGGTCTTGGGCCCGTAGCCCTGGGCGGCATGCTGATCGGCTCCAT
>JAGVPN010000475.1 GCA_020052215.1 Syntrophobacterales bacterium | reverse complement strand
CGCCGGAGCCATGACCTCAATGTTAATGTGCCGGCCGACCTCGACCAGCTTGGGCGAGATAATTCACATGGCGCAGTCATTGGTGGGAAAGGTCTTGTCCAGCTGCGACATGACCCCACCAATGGCGGTTTTGGCCTCCACCATGTGAACGAAGTATCCGGCATTGGCCAGATCCAAAGCGGCCTGCATCCCGGCGATACCGCCGCCGACCACCATCACTGCGCCAACCGGCGTATTTCCTTGCTGTTTCGCGCTCATAAAGGTTCACCCGTCATTTCAGTGGTTAACTATATTCATAAAATCAAACCTGGACCCTAAACCTTAAGGGGAAAACCCCCCAAGTGTGGAGCTATTGTGATTTATAGTACAAGCCAGTTGCCCCAGTCAAGTAAAATCGGTCTTTAAAAGTGACTCTTTCTTAAGGCCCGTCCTGCCTGCCACAGTTAATCACTTTAGCGTGAAAATCCATCCGTAGGGGCGGTTCGCGAACCGCCCCTACGAAGAATTTCATGATCGGGGGTGGCCCCAACCCGCCATGATGGTTTAGCCTGCGCCTGCACGGGCGAGACGCCTGCGCCACCTGTTTGATTGCGACTTTTTGACTTGTACTATACTGATTGAGATTGTGATATACTTTAGCAAATTTGAAGAATGCAGTCCAGATGACGCCAGACCACCTCAGGGAGTGAAGGAAACCGCCAGCCGAAAATTTTTTCAGACTCCGTCAATTATATTGACTTTTTCCTTGGTGCGCATATATTATGGCCTGGAAAGGAGTTTGGCGGCTTTTTCTCAATTTACTCCATTGGGGGGGGAGAAGCCTGGTATCAACCCTAAGAGCAAAGGAGGAAGGTGTATGCGGTCTAAAGTGGTGGTCGGGTTGCTGATGGTATTGGTAGCCGTATTTTTTATCTCTTCCGTCGCCACGGCTCAAGGGAGCGCAAAGTTGCTTTGCGTTTCCAAGAAAGAGCTGAAGGGGGAAGAGACGGTGGCTTCGTGCATGGCCAAGGGTGAGCGGTTTGCCGTGGTCGACCCCTATGGCCTGGTGCGCATCTTATCCCCGGAAGAAGTTGAGCTGACTAAGGCTTTCAATCCCAAAGCCTTCGAGACCCGGGCCTTTGGCATGAAATATATCAAGACGGCTCCGGCGATGGCGCCCATGCCCTCTCTGACCAAAGAAGCTCCGTAAGTCTCCTGGTAAACTCAATTCAGTCTGCCGATAGCCCCCAAAGTCCGCTTTGGGGGCTTTCTCGTTAGATTCGAGGTTCTTATGCTTGAGATCGACGACCTCTGGGTAAACATCGAGGACAAGGAAGTGCTCAAGGGGATCAACCTCAGGGTCCCCGTCGGGGAGACCCATATCCTCTTCGGCAAGAACGGCTCCGGCAAATCCAGCCTGCTCATGGCCATTATGGGTTTCGAGCGCTATGCCGTGAAGCAGGGGCGGATCAGCTTCCTGGGGCAGGATATCACCCAACTGCCCACCTATGAGCGGGCCCGCTTGGGTCTGGGCCTCTCCTTCCAGCGCCCGCCCACCATCCGGGGGGTCAAGACCGCGGACGTCTTGCGGGTGTGCTCCCGGGGCGCCATCGTGCCCGAAGTCCTGGCCGCGGCCTACGATTTCACCGAGTTTCTGGACCGGGAGGTCAATCACGGGTTTTCCGGGGGTGAGCTCAAGCGTTCCGAACTCCTGCAACTGCTGGCCCAGAATCCCAAGATGGTGCTCCTGGACGAACCGGAATCGGGCGTGGACCTGGAGAACCTCCAGGTAGTGGGAAAAATCATCGCCCACCTGCTCCAGAAGGACCGCCGCCCCCAGGCCCGGGAGCATTCCGGTCTGATCATCACCCACACCGGCTTCATCATGGATTACATCAACGCGGACCGGGCCTACATCCTGAGCGGCGGCCGCATGTGCTGTCAGGGCAATCCCCGGGATTTGCTCCATGACATCAAGAACTTCGGTTACGAGGAATGCGCCAAATGTCGCAGATAAAAGCGCGGGCCGAGCAGAGTCGGCAGAAAAAGGCGGCCTTTGGGCGCGACCTCAATCTGGAGGAGTTTTCCCGTCAGGGAGGCGCCTGGGAGTATGACCCGGACTACCGGCAGTTTTCCCCGGAGGAACGCAGCCGCCTCCTCACCGCGGGGATCGAACTCACGGACGAAGACCATGCCGGCACCTTCCTCCAGGCCGACCAGGCCATCGTCCACTGCCAGACCCGGCAGCCGGGCGTGGAAGTGCTGCCCATCACCGAGGCCGTGAAGCGGCACGATTGGGCCAAAAACCTCCTCTGGGGGCTGGTGGCGGTGGATGCCGACAAATACACCGCCGCCGCCGAGCTGGAGCTGGACAACGGTTATTTCATCCGGGCGCTTCCCGGCGCTAAAATCGCCCAGCCGGTGGAGTCGTGCCTCTATATCCGCACCGACCGGTTTGCCCAACACGTGCACAACCTGGTGGTGGTGGAGGAAGGGGCCTCGCTCCACATTATCACCGGCTGCGCCACCCACCCCGGGGTCCGCTCCGGCCTCCACATCGGGGTCTCGGAATTCTATGTCAAGAAAGGTGGCAGTCTCACTTTTACCATGGTCCATAACTGGGGGGAGGACGTCCACGTGCGGCCCCGCACCGCGGTCAGGGTGGAGGCAGGCGGCACTTACGTCTCCAACTACATCCTGCTGCGGCCGGTAAAAAGCGTCCAGATGTATCCCACCGTCACCCTGAACGGCGAAGGCGCGGTGGCCCGCCTCCAGTCCATCCTCATCGCCCACCCGGGGTGCGAACTAGACGTGGGCGGCCGGGTGATCCTCCAGGCCCCCCGCACCCGGGCCGAAGTCATCGCCCGCACCCTGGCCATCGGCGGCTACAGCATGGCCCGGGGCCACCTCGTCGGCCTGGTGCCGGACATCAAGGCTCACCTGGAATGCCGGGGCCTCATCCTGGGCAACGGGGTGGTGCACGCCATTCCCGAACTGGAAGGCCGGGTGGCCGGGGTGGACATGTCGCACGAGGCTGCGGTGGGCAAGATCGCCGCGGAGGAAGTGGAATACCTCATGGCCCGGGGTCTGGACGAAGACGAGGCCGTCTCCACCATCGTCCGGGGCTTCCTCAACGTCAAGATCGAGGGCCTGCCCCCGGCTTTGGAGGCAGAAATGGAGCAGGCCATTCAGGAATCGGGCAAGGGGCTGTGATACCAAAATGCAATCAAATGGTAGCACAGGCTTTCCAGCCTGTGTCAAGGAAGCAGGTTAGTCGTGCACAGCCTGGAAAGGCTGTGCCACCAGTCAATACCAGCTTTTCAGCCTTTACGGGTGGGCCAAAGGCCCATGAGGAACTGTTAAGAAAATTTTAGGGGCACGGCGCCGCCGTGCCCCTATTTTTAAGATCGCCGCGAGGTTCCCGGCTTACTTGGCCGGCGCCACCGGTGGTGGGTCTTTCACCGGAATGATCAGGTTGTCCCAGCCCAGGCGGCGGCTCAGCCCCGAGCTGTGCGTGATCAGACTGGTGAGAAACCAGCGCGGCTGCCCCTCCGGGAGGGTAATAAGTTGGAACCGGGCCGTGTAGACTAGGGGTTTTTGCGCCTTGTCGCTGGGGTTGGCGATGAGCACGTAGGCCACCTGGGTGGCGGGGTTCTCCCTGGATAAATAAAATCCATAGAAGTCCACTACTTTGCAAAATCCCGAGTTCCAGCTATCCAGGATGTGCCTGGCCGCCGCCGCCGTCAATGGGGAAGTCGGAGACGAAGAGGGCAGCGTGCAGCCCAGGAAACCACCCAGCAAGAGCACTATCGCCGCCACGCGGCGCCAGCCTGACCACATCATGCTCATCTCCTCCTTCTTGTCTTACTTCATCAACCCGGCTTCCCGGAGCCAGCGTCCCACCGTGTCGACGGCCTCGCGGCCCTGGGCCACAAGTTGGCCCTGGGGATTGAAAATCATGAAATACGGCACCTGCCGGATCTGATACTGCTGGGCCAGGGGTGAGCGCCAGTCAATCCCGTTGACTCCCGGCCGGTTGATGTTGGCTTTCTTAATGGCCAGGTCCGGGCGCTTGGCGGCCAGTTTGGCTATGATCGGGGCCAGTTGCACGCACGGGGGGCAAAAGGGACTGTAGAAATCGATCAGGGTGGTTTTGCCCTTGACCACCAGGGACTTGAGGTCCAGGGTCTGGCCGGGGTTGCCCTGGCTGGCATCGGCGACCGCCCCGGCCCAGGACTCGGATGAAACCAACGCCAACGACAGGATGGCCGCCAGAACCAGCAAGCGCGGCAAGGATTTGAGGGCGCAAGTCATAGTCTTTACATAGTTCCTTAACTGATGGTTGTCAATCATTTTCCCTGGGAACCTCCTCCCGGTCCGGTATTCAGGATCAAGGGCATACCGTCCCGCCCCCCGATGATAACGGTCTTGCTGTTGGGGGATTCGGCCAGGGCCCGGGTGGTTTCGATGCCCTTCCAACGCAACAGCTGCTCGGTCAGCCCCTGGGAGATGATCCTCTGGAAGTCCTGGATGCCCTGGGCTTCGATACGCTTACGCTCCGCCTCCTGGCGTTCTTTATCCAGGACGAAGCGCATCTGTTGGGCCTGCTGGTCCGCGGCCAGCTTGGAGTTGATGGCCTCCACCACCAGCTTGGGCAGATCGACTTTCCGCAGCAGGATAGTCTCCACGACCATTCCCCGCTTTCCCAGGTTTTCTTCCAGGTCCTTGAAGATTTCGTTGGAGATCAACTCCCGGCTGGAGGTGTACAGGTCCTTGGCTTCGTGACTGACGGTAATGCCCCGGATGGCCGACCGAAACTGCGGCTTCACCACCACCTCTTCATAATTGGGTCCCACCTGCCGGTAAACGTTGGCCGCCTCGGACGCTTTCAGGTGATAGAGGCAGGAAACCTCCAGGGCCACGTTGAGCCCTTCCTTGGAAGGCGCCTCGGCGTGTTCGAAGACCTCCTTGGTGCGGACGCTCATGAGTTCCATGTTGGCCAGGGGGTTGACCAGGTGCACCCCTTCAGGGATGGTGCCGTACACCTTTCCCAAAAGGACCAGGACCCCGACGTTTCCCGGGGGCACCACCTTGGCGGTGGACACCGCCACCGTCAGCGCCAGGACCAGGACGGCCAGGACAAAGCGGATTTGCGGGAACTTCTGGAATTGAGGCACGTTCTTCCCCAAAACTATCAGACCCAGGGCAATTAATATTCCCAATAAGACAAGACTCATAAATTCCTCCGCTCCTTATGCCGTTTTCGGTTTTCAGTTTTCGGTTTTCGGTTATGTTTTATCCAAGATGATAAATAACCATAAGTTATCGAGCCAGTTGGTTGCAGTTAAATGCGAACTCGGAATTATTCCTGATATGTTCTTTCGGGATAAATGTTTAACCGGTTAACCTGATGGCTGGATCGCCCATTGGCGGGAATCTTTTTCTTTGTCCCTTTTCCCCTTATTTTTTTAAGAGACGGCTCCGAGAGCGGCCGACGTTCTGAAACACCGCCTGAAAGTCGCGATACAGTTTCTTATTATCCCGGGTCCGGTGGCACTTCTTCAGATAGCGCTGGGGGTCGGGATTATCGGCCAGAAGATCCAGACCCTCCCAGCCACCTGGCCGGGGAAAGGCGTAATACGGATATTCCTTGGGGATGCCGCGCACATAGGTCACCTGAGGGACCACCCACTCCATCCGGGCCAGATAGAGACGGTGCATGCCGTCGTTGATGATCAGGGCCATCCTACCGTCGGCCTCGAAGGACTCCTCCACGATGGGGGGGTAAAGATCGTAAACCACTTCCTCCCCGCCGGCCAGCCGCACCGTATAGGTGACATAGCCGTCCAGCCGGAACAGGTCCACCCCCCAGGCCGCCAGACTCCAGCGCAATTCCTGGGTTTTGCGCAATTCCTGCAGCCAGATATAGTTCTGCGGGGGGTTAAGGCAATTGGGGTGAATCTGCTCCAGGCTGATCAAAGCCTCTGCATAAACCAGGACATCTGTCCTGTTCATCAAGGGTACTCTTCTCAGACAGCCGATCAAGGCTTCCGGAGGCTGGTGTTCCAGGGCGATTATGTCCATCTTTTTGAACGTATCCCTCTATAAAGTTCAAGTTTGTGAATGTTAAGGACAGGCGAAACCGCGTGCCTTGATATTACCATCATCGGACCGGATGGGGGGAAAAATTGTGCGGCGGGAACGAAATATGAAAGCGGTGACAGAGGTTCCCGCCCCTTAGGCCCGGGGAAGGGAACCTCTCGGGATGTTTGTCTTCACAGCCCTCCGGGTTAGCAGCTGCCCCGGAGAAATCGGGTAGGCGGACTCAACAGATAAGGCCCGAACCAGTCTCGCACGATAAAGCCGAAGTTGGGCTCTCCCGGCTCAGAGGCTTCTTCGATATCCGCCCTGTTGTTTAAAAGCTCGATAAAACTCTCAGCCAGGATCTCCTCCGGAAGAGATTCGGGCAGCCAGACAGGAGTACGTTCATCTTTGCCGATATATGCCATGTTTTTCTTCCTCGGCAATTTGTTATGCAACTCCCGTACCAAAAAAGCCGCCTTTTTTACGCCGTCGGCCAGCCCTCGGCCGGGCAAGTGGCGCAGCGGGGCTGAGGACGGCACCACTCCTTG
>JAGVPN010000484.1 GCA_020052215.1 Syntrophobacterales bacterium | reverse complement strand
GAAGGCCGGATCAAGCTGGAGCAGAAGAAAAAAACCAAGGTGGACCGGGCCAAGAAGATGGAGGCGGTGCGCAAGGTGGTGCAGTGCACCCGCTGCCTGGCCCGCTGCGCCAAGTGCGGGGTCCAGTTCGAGACCCACGAAATGTACAAGCGCCAAAAGGGCCCCTACCGCTTCTGCCCCTTCTGCCAGGAGGAGTACGAGGACTTTCTCCTGATTAAACAGGGGGAAGATAGCCCCTTTTACTGGCACAATCAGGAGTGGGTGGGCCTCTGGCAGGCCTGGATCGATTATCAGCAGGCCATGAAAGCCTACGGCGAGTCCCAGGAATTCATCGATCTGGTCCGGGAGGTGGAGTGGGACCGGTGAAGAGCAGGGGTTAGGGGCCAGGGGCCAGGTTTATTGGAGTTAAACTGACATCTCCGGGTATTTGTCAGTTAAGGTAAGCATCTGTTCCCAGTAATTCAAGCACCAATTGATGGCCCGAAACGGCGGGCAGTGCCCGCCCTACATATCTTTTCATGCTTTACGGGTGGGCCAACGGCTCATGAGCGATTGTTCCCAGTTATTCAAGTCAGAAATTCCCCCCCATGACCTTTTATCCGAAAGCCTATGATCTGATCGTCGTCGGCGCCGGCCACGCCGGGTGTGAAGGCGCGCTGGCTGCGGCCCGGATGGGTCTGGCGGTGCTGCTCTTCAACCTCAACCTGGACACCATCGCCCAGATGGCCTGCAACCCGGCGGTGGGAGGGCTGGCCAAGGGCCACCTGGTGAAGGAAATCGACGCCCTGGGGGGGGTGATGGGCCACCTGGCGGATTTAACCGGCATCCAGTTCCGCACCCTTAACCTCTCCAAGGGGCCGGCGGTCCGGGGCACCCGCATCCAGTGCGACAAGCAGGCCTATCGCCTGGCTATGAAATCCCGGCTGGAAAAAGAGTCCCGCATCGATCTCCGGCAGGCCATGGTGGACCGCCTCCTGGTGGAGGACGGCCGGGTGGTGGGGGTGGTGGAAACTCTGGGGCTGACCTACCGGGCCAGGGCGGTGCTCATCACCACCGGCACCTTCTTGAATGGCCTTATCCACATCGGGGAGTGCCGCATCCCCGCCGGCCGGGCCGGGGAGTTCGCCGCCACCGGCCTGGCCGCCAATCTAGCGGACCTGGGCTTTAAAATGGGGCGCTTCAAGACCGGTACGCCGCCGCGCCTGGCGGCCGGGTCCATCGATTTCGCCGGCCTGGACGTTTTGACCGGCGATCCCCGGCCCCGCCCCTTTTCCTGGCGCACCACTCAGCTTCCCCAAGAGCAGGTGAGCTGCTTTATCACCCACACTACCCGCGCCACCCATAAACTCATCCGGGATCACATCCACCTCTCGCCCTTGTACAGCGGGGTGATCAAGGGGGTGAGCGCCCGGTACTGCCCCTCCCTGGAAGACAAGGTGATGCGGTTCCCGGAAAAAATCAGCCACCCGGTGACCCTGGAGCCGGAAGGGCGGGACACCGCCGAAATCTATGCCAAGGGCCTGGGGAACTGCCTGCCGGCGGAGGTCCAGCTGGCCCTGTTCCGGAGCGTCCCCGGGCTGGAGGCGGCCGAAGTGATGCGCCCGGCCTACGCCATCGAGTATGACTACGTGGACCCCCTGGAGCTTCAGGCCACCCTGGAGACCAAGCGGATCAGGGGTCTGTTCCTGGCCGGGCAGATCAACGGCACCTCGGGCTACGAGGAGGCCGCCGGCCAGGGTCTGTGGGCCGGTATCAACGCCGCCTGTCAAATCCTGGGCCGCCCCCCCTTTCTGCCCAGCCGCTCCCAGGCCTACATGGCGGTGCTGGTGGACGACCTGGTGACCAAGGGCACCCGGGAGCCTTACCGCCTGTTCACCTCCCGGGCGGAATACCGCCTGCTCCTGCGGGAAGACAACGCCGACGCCCGCCTGCTGGAATGGGGGTACGATTTGGGGCTGGTGGACCAGGAGGCGGTGGACCGCTTCCGGGAAAAGCAGCGGTTGATGCGCGAGGAAGAAGCGCGCCTGGGGAGCCGCCGCCTCTTCCCCAGCGCTTTAGTCAACCGGGAGTTGGAGGCCCGGGGGACCGCGCCCATAAAAGTCCCCACCCCCTTCTTGAGCCTGGTGAAGCGCCCCCAACTGGATCTTCCCACCCTGTACCGCCTGGCCGGGGAAGCGCCACCGGTGCCGCCTGCCGTGGTGGAGCAGCTGGAAATCCAGCACAAGTATGAGGGCTACATCAAGCGCCAGGAAGAGACGGCCAAAAAATTCGCCCAGGGGGAAGGCAAACTCATCCCCGCGGACTTTGATTATGACGGGGTGCCGGGGCTTTCGCAAGAAATCCGGGAAAAATTGCAGCAGGTGCGGCCCCGGTCCCTGGGACAGGCGGCCCGCATCTCCGGGGTCACCCCCGCGGCCCTGGCCGTCCTGATGGTGTACCTGAAAAGAGGCGCCTCTCTCCAGGGCCGGGAGTCTTAGCCGGGCTTTTTGGGGCTCATGCTTTGGGGTGGATTTTGGCCTGGGGTGGCCGATCAAAGAATTTTTGAGACCGGTCCTCTGCCGGCGTGCCGGTTTTGTTTACCCCGGGGATGCCGTACTCTCTCCCACCCAACCCGCCATGCCGGTTGCGCCGGTCATATCTGCAACTCATTGATAGTGAAGCGAGAAAATGCCGAGGCAGGACCGGCCTGGGCCCTGCCTCGGGTTTTTCACGGGGGGGGGGAGCTTAAGCTTTTCTCTTTTTCCGGAAGCCCAGGAGCCCCAGGCCCAATAGCCCGGAGCCCAACAGGAGTGCGGTGGGAGGGAGGGGGACGGGGTTGCCGTTTAACAATAGGTCAACCCTGACGTTGTCGATGGCCCATGATTCATCGTGTATACTACCGAATAACGCGTTTATCCCCTGCCAACCGGGGCCGCTGGCAAACCATTCCACTGTCAAAGTGGCGCCCGTGTGGAAAATATTTTTAAACGCCGAATCCAGGCCCATGTCATAGGCCGAATCCAGCCAGTCGGAGTTAAACCCCCGGGCGCTGAGCCCACTCCCCAGCTTGGCCCCCTGGTAGGTCTGGGTCTTATTGGGATCATTGCTAAAAGTTTTAGAAAAGATATTATTGCCATCCACCCTGACATTGAAATTATCCGGCCCGACAGGATATTTACTTATCTTCGCGGTGCTACTGCCGTCCCAGGAGTCGATGATGGCCAGCAAGAAGCCCAGGCTGATGCTGTTATGCGTGGGCAGCCCCGAAAGGGTCAGAGTCGTGGGTGTCTGCGGGATGACCGGGGATGTCGGCGTGACCCCGTACCCGCCGGTTTCATTCCTGAGAAAATTCCCGCTGAAGACACTGGTCCCAGAGCCAAGGCCGGCGTAACCCTGGACGCTCTCCGGATTGGAGATATTGGACCACCCAGTGGGTATTCCAGTCTCAAAGTCGTAGTAAAACGCTGATGCGCTCGTGGTCCCCGTACCAGCCACCAGCAAAAGTACGCTCAAAAATATGAGAAGTTTTTTCATCGACATTGCTCCTTGCAGTAACCCCACATAAGTTAGCGGTACTTTATCTTTATGGTTGTGGTGATTATGAGTCCAGGCAGCGCTTCTCACAATCAGGTGAAAACCTGATTTTCGCATCAGCAAATCTTTGAATTTTGCTGGCTGGTGATTACTGAGACCAAGTTGCCGTCAAACAAGTAATAATTCGAATTGTAGGGGCGGTTCGCGAACCGCCCCTACGGTGGTTGCGACCATAAAGCCAGAATTACCTCTATGACGGCAACTTGGTATAAGAACTTCCAAACGGAAGGAATTTATGGCAAACGCTATAATCCGAATTGTAGGGGCGGACATCTAGGCCCGCCCAGAAGATAAATTACCTGTATGAGCGCAATGTGGTATGAAGCCTGAGGCTGCCGGCTCTTTTAGTTTAAGTGCAGGTTAACAAAAGGAGGGGTGGACGCCAGGCGGCCGGTGGGGCAATATTTTCGAGGCCCTGCCCGCCGCCGGCTTAATAGTTCCCGGGACCGATGGCTTTAAAAGCGCTGCCGGCAAAATAATTATCCGAGACGCTGGCCCCGCAGGTCGCGCAGGTATCGGCCAAGTCGATTATTGTATTGCGTTTTCGGGATTGAGTGGTCGTCTCGGCGCAGGCTTGAATCAGCAAGGCCGACAGTATTAGCAGCATCAATCTTTTTATCATGTGAACTTCCTTCCTGGATGGGTTCCCGGCTTAACGGTCTTCCTGCCTCAATACCTCGGCAGCCCTCGCCAGGCGGGCTTTTTCTCCTGGTGAGTCTCATACTCCGGGTTGCTGCCCCGGCCGACTTCTGCCCGGGGGCTGCGGAGAGCAGGGGCAATACCTCCCTGGGGCCGGTGGTAAGGCCTAGGGCTGGAGCGGTCAGCTTAACCGGCGGCGGTCATCCCCGGCTGGGAGACAGACCGGGGCGCCGTCCGGATTACGGTCGGCCGCGATACTTCTCGAACTGGTCGTAGAGAAACCCGCCCAACATACCCGCACCGCCCCCAATGGCGGCGCCGGCGGCCGGCGAACCCGCCGCCCAGCCGATGAGGGCGCCGCTGCTGGCGCCGATGGCGCCGCCGCTCAACGTCCGCTGTTGAGTGGTGGACATGCCGGAACAGCCGCCCACCAGTAGCGCCACAACCATGATCACGCTAGCCGCCTGTTTCATTTTTTCGTCGTCCCTGGCGCAGCCTCTGCCGGGGAAGCCTTGATCAACTGCCCCAGGATCACCTCTATCACCGGAGTGCCCAACTTCCCGGGATTGTCCTGATAGTACTTGTCTACTTCCTGGATGATCTGCATGACGGTTTTTCTCTTCATCTCATCCACGAAGGCCCGGGAGACACAAGCCAGCTTCCGGCCCTTGGATGCTGCGGTCTCATAGTCGGCCAGGTTCCCGATGCCGAAAATATATCCGGCTTTGCCATCCTGGGTTACCTGCTGCCAATGGACGCCGTTCCACAAAAAGGCCTGGTTGGTGTCCACCGCCGGGGCTGCCGCGGCCAGGGCGCCGACCATGACCCCCACCACTAACAGGATAACCGCGGCTCGCATCATTTTTTCCCCGCCGCCGGAGGCGCGCAGAGCTTGGTGCAGCGCTGCATAATCACGGCAATCACTGGCATATCCATCTTGCCGGGATTCTCTTGGTAATATTTATTCACCTCCGCGATCACCTGGGCAATGGTTTTCGTCTTCAGCTCATCGACAAAACCCTTGGAGATACAAGGGGGCGGGGTGGATCCCGCCGCGGCGATCTCGAAATCCGCCATGTTGCCGATCCCTTTGACATAGGCCACTTTGATCTCATTGGTCATGTCTTTCCACTGGGCGCCATTCCACAAAAACCCTTTCTCCGCAGCCAGAGCTGCCGTGGCCAGAGCGAAGAGCATCAACAGCACGGAGACCGATGCTATACCCCTAAATTTCATGTTTACCCTCCTTGACTGAGGAAAATATGTGCCTTGCAATCCTTAACCTTCTTCAGGGCCGACCTGCTGCTGAGGCGCTGCTTCCGGTGGTTTTTTCTTTTGGATTTTCTGGCTTTTTTTCTTGGCGACTTTTGGAGGTTTCTTGCCGGTCTCTTTTTTGACCGCAGCTTTTTGCTTGGCTTTTTTGTCAGCGTTGGTTTTAGCTTTGGCCTTGGTTTTGGCTTTGGCCTTGGGTTTTGCCTTCCCCGGTTCCGTTTGCTTGGGGGCGGCTGGTTCCCGGGTTTCCGGCTGGGCCAGCGGCTTGTGGCCCTCTAACATGGGGGACACTGCCGGCGGCTCCACCTCTCGCTGAGCCCTGGCGCCCTGCAGGCTAAAAAGCAATAACCCGGCGCTGGCCAGGGTTATGAATTTTTTCATGGCGATTTGAGGAGCCCTCCTTTGCGTCTGGCAAGGATCCCTGGCCCGGGATTCGATCCGTCGTGGATCAAACCCCGAACCGGGGCGCGTGCCTCTGAATTTTTATTCCTCGACTTTGGGTTTCGGGGTCTTCTTGGTCTTCTTAGTCGTTTTGGCCTTCTTCTTGGTCGTTTTGGCCTTTTTCTGGGTCTTCTGGGTCTTTGGGGCCGCCTTCACTTCAGGGGCCGCGGGCGTTTCCGCCGGGGCGATCGCGGGGGCTGCCGCTGCCGGCGGACCAGCCGGAGTGGGCGCCGGGGTCTTTTCCTGGGCCAGGGAAGCTCCCTGGAGGCTCAGCAGGAAAACCCCAACACTAGCCAACGTAATAAGTTTTTTCATTTCCCCCCATCTCCTTAAAAAAGGACTTAAAATAATTGGTGGTGGCGGTGCAGGGACTTGAACCCCGGACACTGCGGATATGAGCCGCATGCTCTAACCGACTGAGCTACACCGCCATTAATTAAGGAAACTATATTCAGCAATGCCGGTTCTGTCAAACAAAATTGCGGCCCCTGGCCCCTGTCGCCCGGCGGATTGTTTCCGGCCAGGCCCATCGGGAATCCGGGATTTTTCGTGCCGGTGCTGACGGCCTCTCAGGGGTCAGCCGGCCAGAATGTCGGGCAATTGGGAAAACCGCGCCAGCAGGAAGTCCGGGGACGCCGCGCTCAGGGCGTCCAGGTCCCCGTAGCCATAGGCGACGGCCGCGGTGAAGGCGCCGGCCTCCCGCCCGGCCTTGAGGTCCGCGGTTTTATCCCCCACCATGAGGCTGCGGGAGGGTTTTACCCCCAGATCGGCGATCAGGGCCAAGAGGTGATCGGGCGCGGGCTTCAGGGGGTGACCTGCGCCGCCCCCCCGGATGGCCGTGAAAAACCGGGCGATGTCCACCGCCTCCAGAGTCTGCCGGGTCAAGCGCTGGAGTTTGTTGGATAGGACCGCCAACTGTTTTCCGGACACTAGCGCCAGGGTCTCCGGCACCCCGGGATAGACGCGGGTCAACTCCCCGTTGTGGCGGGTGTAGTGATCCAGATAAAGCTCCAGGCACTCCTCCACCCGGTCCTGATGCGCCGGCCCCACCAACCGCTCGATGAGTTTCCACTCCCCCCCGCCGATCATCGCCCGAATGGCTTCCGGGGAGTGTTCCGGTAGCCTCAGGCGGCGGCAGGCAAAGTTGGCGGCCGCGGTCAAATCCGGCAGGGTGTCGGCCAGGGTGCCGTCCAGATCAAAAACGATGAGGTCCACCGCGATTCTTGGCGTCATAGGATTTTTATATGGTGGAAACATTAGAGGGAAGGACTTGGTAACCGCAGGTCTTACCGTGATAACTCAAATCCCCCTAAGTCCCCCTTTAAAAAGGGGACTTAAGACACCCGGCCTTCAAGATAGGCTTTATATTATACCATCCAACTGATGGATCGCGACGCTAACTGCCTGGCATGCCTCCGCCCGGATGGATATCCTGGTACGCGGGCAGGACCCCCAGGCCGGAAGCGCTCTTCACCGCCCCCAGGATGGCCTGCTCCAGGGCGGCTTCCGCCAGCACTCCCACAACGTGCAGATCGGCGCTCACCTCGGGGCGGGCCAGGACGAAAACCGTGTCCCCGTCAAACAGGGTGTGGACCGGGCGGATGCAGCGGGCCAGGGCGTTATGACCCATCTGGGCGACCTTCTGGGCCTGCTCCCGGGTGAGCCGGGCATTGGTGGCCACCACCCCGATGGTGGTATTGGGCTCGGCGAACCGCGGCCGCACAATCCCCTGGCGGAGCATCATCACCGTGTTGACGAACTCATGGCTGTCTCGGTCCCGGCGCGCCCCGGCCAGGATGGTCCCTGTTCCCGGGTCCACCACGTCGCCAAAGGCGTTGACCACCACCAAAGCCCCCACGTGCAGACCCTGGGGGCCTTCCAGGAAACTGGTGCCCAGACCGCCCTTGGTGGCCTGTTGTATCCCTAACAGCTTGCCCACGGTGGCGCCCACGCCGGCGCCGACGCAGCCGTCCCCCTGGGGTTGGCCTGTGGCGGCCTGGCAGGCGGCATAACCCATGGCCTTGTCCGGACGCCGCCGGCAGTCGCCCACCGACAGGTCATAGATCACCGCGGTGGGTACGATGGGCACCCGGGTAATGGCCACATCGAACCCCTGGCCCCGCTCTTCCAGGTATTCCAAGGCGCCCCCGCCGGCGTCCAGCCCAAAAGCGCTGCCTCCGGCGATGCAGACGCCGTGAATTTCCTCCACGATGTG
>JAGVPN010000042.1 GCA_020052215.1 Syntrophobacterales bacterium | reverse complement strand
GGACCAGGGGGATGTACGGCACCTTGTTCACCCGGGCGATGGTCTTTTTTGCCCCCAACTGTTTAGCCAGGAGACACGAGAGGATGTTCATCTCTTCGTCCCAGGTCACCGCCACCACCATATCCATGTGACCGATGTTTTCCTCCTCCAGGAACTTCTGATCAGTGGCTAAACCCTGGAGCACCAGCGTGCGGTTGAGTTTGGCGGAGATCATCTGGCAGCGCTGGGGGTCTTTTTCGATGAGCTTGACGTTGAAGCGCCGGGCCTCCAGCTCTTTAGCCAGGGGAAAGCCGATGTTGCCTCCCCCCACCACCAGGATATTTTTTAAGGAGTTAGCCCGCTTGCCGAAGAGCCGCAGGATTTCCTCCACGTCCCGGCTCTGGCAGACGAAATAGACAAAGTCGCCGCCCCGCAGGGTGTCTTTGCCCTTGGGGATGATGAGTTGTTCATCCCGCACCAGGGCGGCGATGATCATCCGGTTGCGCTCGATCTTGTCCGGGAGTTGCATCAGCTTCAACCCATTCAAGGGGCTGTCGGGGGGCAGGTGTTTGCCCAGCATCTTGATGCGGCCGCCTACGAAGTCGTTGACCTCCTCCACCTCCGGGGCGCCCAGGATACGCAGGATGGAGTTGACCACTTCCCTCTCGGGGTTGATGACCAGGCCGATGTTGAGAATGTCCCGGGTGAGGGCCTCCCGGTAAGCTAGATAGTCCGGGTTGCGAATGAGCGCCACTTTCTGGATATGAGGGGCAATGACGTTGGCGAAGAAGCAAGCGATGAGATTGACCTCGTCCTTGTCGGTGACCGCCAGCATGAGGTCGGCGGATTTCAGGCCCGACTCTTCCAGAACCCTGGGGTTGGCGCCGGAGCCCTGCAGGATCTGTACATCCAGGTGGTCACTCACTCGCACGAGAGCTTCAGAGTCGATGTCCAGGACCACCACTTCCTTTTTTTCCTGGGCCAGCCATTCGGCGAAGTGATAGCCGATCTCCCCGGCGCCCACAATGATGATTTTCACAACGGGGACCTCGTTTTTATCCGGTTATGGTCTTTTTTAAGAGAGGTTTATGGTTTTCTCAGCTTCCGCATTTATGGTAAACATCATATAAGCAAAGCGAGAAATTTCCTATGTCCAAAATAACCCTCTGTTAACATAAAAATTGACATGGCGAGAGACCTTTTCAGACGCCTGCGGCCCTATGGCCAAATGCCCCAGACCCTGTTGATTGGCGGTTTTGCCGGGGTCATTCTGGTGGGGACCCTGTTACTCCTGATGCCCTGGTCCCAAACCAAGGGTGAGGTGGGCTGGGTGGACGCCCTGTTCACTGCGACTTCGGCGGTCTGCGTCACCGGCCTGATTGTGGTGGACACCGCCACGGCTTACACGCCCTTGGGACAGGTGGTGATCGTCGCCCTGATCCAAATAGGTGGTCTGGGCATCATGACCTTTGCGGCTCTGGCCTACCTCATGCTGGGCCGGCGCCTCTCCCTGGCCTCTCAGGCCGCCTTGCACGATGCCTTCTTCCAACGGGACTTGGGCATCGAATTTAAGAAAAAATTCCTGCAAATATTGCTCATCACCGCAGGCATTGAATTGGCGGGAATCCTCCTGATTTTCCTGGCCCTCCGGTGGCGCCAGGCCCCGGTTATGGACGCCTTGTTTTCCGCCTTTTTTCACTCCATCTCCGCCTTTTGCAATGCCGGTTTCTCCATCTACCAAGACAACCTCGTGGGACTTCGGGACAGCCCGGTGATCATGGCCACGATCATGTCCCTCATCGTCCTGGGCGGGTTGGGCCATATGGTGATTTCAGAACTCCTGCAACATGGCAAGAGCCGCCTCTCCGGATCGGCGCCGGCAGGGCCGCGATCTCTTTCCACCCATACCCGGGTGGTCTTGAGGATGACCCTGGCGTTGATTATCCTGGGCTGTGTGGGGCTTGTCATCCTGGGGTTAACCGCATCCGAGTCTAGCTGGGGAATGAAGCTTTCTTCCGCCCTGTTTCAATCCGTCACCGCCCGGACCGCGGGTTTCAACACGGTGGATATCGGGGTCATGCCGTTGAGTTCCCTGTTGCTGATCACGCTGCTCATGTTTATTGGCGGCTCGCCGGGTTCCTGCGCCGGCGGGGTCAAGACCACGGCGCTGGCCATTTCCCTGGCTGAGTTCAAGGCTAAATTTAGAGGTGAGGATCAGGTGGTCATACTGGACCGCCGGGTCCCCAAAACCATCCTGGACCGCACCATGGTGTTGATCCGCCTGTCGATCCTCTGGAACCTTTTGGGGGTGTTGCTCTTGTTATACACCGAAACCGGCCGCCCTGGGGTGGGCTTACATGATGTCCTGTTTGAGCAAATTTCCGCCTTTGGCACGGTGGGGTTATCCACCGGTCTGACGGATAAGCTGACCGTGTTTGGCCGCCTCTGGATTACCGCCACCATGTTCGTGGGCCGGTTGGGACCGTTAACCCTGGCCATGGGAGTTGTTCCGGCAATCCACACCCATGTAAAATATCCCGAAGGCAGGATAATGATCGGATGAAAGATAAAAAACACATTGTCGTCATCGGCTTGGGGGAGTTCGGGCGGGAGTTGGCCCAACAACTGGCCAAGGAATGCGAGGTGCTGGCCCTGGACCGGGAAGAGGCCATGGTGGAGGCCATCCTTGACAAGGTGCAGCGGGCCCTGATCCTGGATGT
>JAGVPN010000043.1 GCA_020052215.1 Syntrophobacterales bacterium | reverse complement strand
GGGGCCATGTAGTTGAGCCGGTGGGGGTTAACTTTGGGAGGCGAAGGCGTAAGCCCCACCCGGTGGGCGAGGTCAGGGAATTTCTGCGTGGCCCAGGACTCCAGGACATAGGACCATTTCTGGGTGACCGACGGCTCTTGTAATGGCCGGGTGATGTAATGCTGCACCGTGGGGACCAGGGGCCAGGAGACCGCCATGCAGATAAGAACGGCCACCACGCAGATAATCAGACGGCGGCGCAGTTCCTCCAGGTGCTCGAGAAATGACATGGTGGTCACGGCCGGCACTCCTCCCGCCGGGGTCCGGCGAAAACCGGGTTAGCCCCGGCTGCGGCGCACCGTCTCGTCAACCGGGATTTCCAGAAACCGCGCCTTTGATGCATGGCGCCATTTTACCCCATGGCCCGCCCCTTGGCAACGTCGGCCGGCAAGTCTGTCAATAGCCTTAATGCCGGAGCCCGGCCCAGTCGACCCGGCGCCGGGCTTATCGGGCCGGAAGATCAGCCCGGCGGCTACTGGGACCAGCGGGGGTCCAGGAGGCAGGGCGGGACGGTGTGGGTCAGCTTGTCGGGCCAGGCATATCCGCAGAAATAGGTGAACCGGGAGTCGCAGAGACAGGCGTCCGTCTCGTCGTACAAAAGATAGACGCACGCAAAGCAGCACTCCGGGAGTTCATCCCCGCAGGAGAAGGGCACGCTGTATTGTCCGGCGCGAAACTCGTGGAGGTTGATCATCTTGCCCTGGCATATCCTGGCTTCTAAGAGGTGCAGCCGGGGGGCGGCTGGCCCATTTCGCGAGTCTTGCCGTTATGGGGCCTTTCCCGGCAAACCGTACCGCGACTCAAAAAAACTATAGCGGAATCCTCCCCAAACTGCAATTCCCCGGTGGGGCGGGCCTCCGCACCCGCCACCTAAAGGCGGCCAGGGAGGGCCGCCCCACCGAACGCCAGGCTTTTTTCAACCGGCTGACATTCCTTCACATCTTAGCAAGAAATTTTATCATTTATTGGTATACTTGGTTCAGGCGTCCGGACCATGGCGCCAAGCTGGGGACCCGGGTGATACCCACCAGGGAGGCGAAGACGGCCGCCTAACTGCCGGGGCTCGGCAGAATCCGTCGAAGGCGCTGGTATTGCGGAGTCGTTATGCAAGCTGATCGCAAAAAACGGACGCACTCGATCCCCCTGAAGCACTATGGGTGGATCGTGGTAGGGGTATGGACCCTGGTGGCGGCGTCGTCGCTGGGGTGGAATCTGCTTCAAGACCGGGATGAGGCTTTAAGGGTGGCCCGTAATATTGCGTTGACCAATTATGAGCGGGATGTGCTTTACCGGCGCTGGGCCGCGGTCCACGGGGGCGTTTATGTCCCGGTGACCCCCGACACGCCTCCCACCCCCTACCTGGCCCAACTGCCGGAGCGGGATATCGTCACGCCCTCGGGGCGCCGGCTCACCTTGCTGAACCCGGCCTACATGACCCGCCAGGTCTATGAACTGGCCCAAGAGTCAGGCCAACCCCAGGGTCATCTCACCAGTTTGAAGCCCCTCCGGCCCCAAAACGCCCCGGATTTCTGGGAAAAGAAGGCGCTGCAGGCATTTGAGCACGGCACAGAAGAAGTCAGCGAAGTGGTCTCCCTTAACGGCCAGCCCTACATGCGCTTGATGCGCCCCTTTCGTATCGATCTTAGCTGCCTCGCCTGCCATGAGGAGCAGGGATACAAGGTGGGCGACATCCGGGGGGGCATCAGCGTGTCGGTCCCCATGGATCCCATAATGACCAAGGCCTCGCATACCTGGTCTCTCATCCTGGGACATGTGGTGCTCTGGATGCTGGGGGTAGTGGGAATCGTCCTGGCGGGGCGGCAAATCAGCGTGAGCGCCGCCGAAGCCATGGAGGCCCAGGAAGCCGCCGCCGCCGCCAGCATGGCGGTCCAGACCGTTGACGGCATGCTGGACGGGGTGATCATCACCGACCTCAGGGGACGCATTACCCACACCAATAAAGCCCTGACGGATTATTTCGGCTGGGGCCGGGAAGTGCTGGGAGAACTGGCCACGAAGCTGACGGCGGACCGGGATGCCGCCAAGATCCTGCCCGGCCTCACCGCCTGCCTAACACAGGGCTACGCCCGGGACCTGGAGTGCGGCCTCTTGACCAAAGACCGGCGAGAGGTCCCGGTATTGGTCAACGCCTCTCTCATAACCGATCCCCAAGGCCGGCCCCTGGGGGTCATCTGGGCGATCCGGGACATTACCGCCCTGCGCCGGGCCGAAATGGCCCTGGAGGCGGAACGGCGGCGCCTCCTGTCCCTCCTGGAGGAGTTGCCCGCCTACGTTTATCTGAAGGCCCCGGATTATTCCATCAAGTTCGCCAACCGTTTTTTCCGGGAAAGAATCGGGGACCCCGGCGACCGGCCATGCTATCAGGTGTTGCACGGATTCGCGGTCCCCTGTAAAGAATGCCAGGCCATGCAAGTTCTGGCCACTCACATACCCCAGGAGCGGGAATGGGTCCACCGGGGGGGCCGGACCTATCGCGCCTATGTCTATCCCTTTGCCGACAGCGACGGCTCCCCCCTGGTCCTGGAGTTGGGCAT